>DATFZA010000260.1:0-16642 GCA_035314765.1 Bryobacteraceae bacterium | reverse complement strand
CGGGACCTTCCCGCCATTTTCCGAGAGCTTTATTAGAACCTGTTTGTGCAGCCAAACATTCATTTTCGCGGAATCGCTCTGGTCGCCTGGGTATTTCAGCTCCGCTGCTAATTCCTTTCGGGCGGCGAGGCTACTATCCATACCGACCAGCTTGAGGAGATCAACGATGGACGTTCGCCAATCGAGCTTCTCAGAGCTTTTGGCAGCCAATTCGTTGAGGACGGCGTTCACGTCGACCGTCGGTTGGGGAGATTTAGTCGCAGGTGACGCGGCGGGTGCAGCAGTTGTAGGCACTGATCCAATTGATGCGGTAACTCCAGCAGTCGTAGGCGGCGAGTCAGTTGAAGCCGTCAGGGGTGGGACCGACGCCGGGCTGGCCGCAGATGAAGCGGTAGTATGCCCAAAAATCTTGGACATGAGGTTAGAAAACATTCCCATAAGAACAGATCTGGTGAAGGATAGATATTGTCAGGACTTTGCGGCAGCGCCCGATTTGGGGCGTTGGCCGCTGAGAAGTTTTGCCGCAGCCATCGCGAGCACGCCCATGACCACCGGGTTGCCCATTGCTTTCACGAACCAAGGCTTTTCCTGGACCGTTTTCTGCAGCAACTCTGGACGCTCAGTGCGTGCGTAGTTCATCAGGCGCGCCGCGTCGTCTGCGCTCATCCGGCTGGGATCGGTTGTACCGAGACCGACTTTTCTGGCGATATCGCCCGCGCCGCTGCCGCCGAGCGCGCTGAGGAGCCCGCCGAGCAGCCCCTGGCGCTCCTGCGGAGGGGTCAGGCTGTAGACGTTGCGCGCCACTTCCTGAAATTTGTCATCCGGCAGCTTGCCGAGATATTCCGTAGCGCTCTGCTGGTAGGTTTGATTGTCGAAATCGCGGTCGTCGGCTTGTGTGGAAACAAAGCGATCGTGATATTGCTGCGCTTCGCTATCATCGATCGTGCCGCCGCCGCCGAAGCACTTCATGAAGTCATCAACAGTTCCTGGCATAGTCAGTGTAGGTTTGGGGGTTAGGTTTGTGTCGAAGCACGAGCTCAGCGCTCGCGCGTGTAAGTCATGTCGCGAGTGCGCGCATCGAAGCGGGCGGTCCCGATCCTACGCGGCGGGTTGGAAGGAGTATAAGCGAGTATAGTTAAATCCTGACCCGGAAACTCGCGCGCCATTTGGGCGAGCATCGAGCGCATGAGCGCCGGTATTTTGTCCAGTTCGACGCTGCGATTGAGAATGAGACCGAGTTCGTTCTGATCATTGAACAAAGCGCGCTCAATCGTGCGACGCTGTGGATCGGCTTGCCGGATACGATTCAAAAATGCAATCTGGCGCTGCTTGAGATTGGCCTGATTCTTCGGCTGTGCGGCAGTGCTTGCCTCAAAGACGCCACCAGGGGGAGCCGCCGGCGGTGGCGAAGCGTTGCAAGCGCTCAATCCGATCCAAATAGAGCAGCAGAAAGGCAAAGCACGAGAGCACAGCATGAAACACAGTCTGAGCGGTTCGAAAACGGCATGGAGCGAGTAACATCCGTCACTCGACATGAATGCCTCCTTTTTTCCGTATAACTTCGGACGAACGAGCGTCACGGCATTCTGGGTCATCATAGGCGGTGGCAACAGGGAATTGGTCGAGGCGCGTCCTCACACGGAACAGTTATAGACGCTAGCTCCCATTTTCTTCGGCGACTACTGCCCTTTAGGGAAGGTGCCGGCTCCCTTCGCTAGTCGCACGAATTTCCACGGGAGTGCCGACCGCAGCATTGTTAAAAAATTGAACTGCCATCTTCTCGGGCAACCGAATACAGCCATGTAACGCTGGATAACCGGGCAGATAACCGGCGTGCATGCCGATCCCTCCATGGATCCTGAGAAAGTATGGCATGGCCGCTCCCCGGAAGATTGCTCCCCTCGGTCGGGGATCCGAGTTGACCGCGACGTTCTCCATCAGGACCTGCCCGTTTTGGTCGACGTAAGCTCCGTAAAGGCTCGAGATGTGCTCCGGGTCTTTCTCCATGATTCGGAACTCACCGCGACGCGTCTCGTAACCTTCTCGACCTGTCGAGACAACTGAAACTCCGACGATCCGATCACCTTTATAAAAATAAGCCCGTTGTTGATCGAGATCGATCTCTATTCTGGGCTTGCCTCCGGATTCCGTGCCGTCCCAATAGGAAATTTCGTCTCCCTTTTCCCTACCTTGCCGCGCGAGAGTTCCGCGTGTAATAAACCGATTCGTCGCGGCATGCCGGTCAGTAGCACAACGAGCTGCGAAAATCGCGCAAACAACTAAGACTTTGCTCAAGATGCGCAAAACGCCCTCGCCTTTCGAATCACAATGGAAGGCTCAACCGAACTATTTCCCGTCTATCCTCAGAAACGATCGAGGAGCTTCTTCACACGGAACAACTACGAACGTTCGCTCCCGACTGCCTTGGCGACAACTGCCCTTAGGGAAGGTGCCGGGTTGCTGCCGCCAGCCGTGCGAATTCCGCAACCGACTGCCCACGCTTATGACTGTTTCGTCTCCGCCGTCGCGCTCTGTGGCGCGTTGGGCATCTCCGGCTGCTTCAGCCGCACTAACAACCAGGTCTGCGTCGTGTCGGGACCGAAGTGAACAAGGCAGCTCGCGACATCCTGGGTCAGGTTCTGCAATCCGGTTTCGATGACGGTGTTATTGGAGCCGATTTTCCAGGCGACTCGTTGCGTCTTTTTGTCAACCTGCCCGGAGATGGGAGATTTCTCCCCACTCAACACATTTTGGTAAGCGCCGCTCACGACTCCATTTTTATCGATCGAAATTTGAAAGAACATGTAGGCATCACCCTTTTCTTCCTGCGCCAGGGCCCAGACTCCTAGCGGTAACCAATCGGCCTGCTGCCCGGGCTCAGGCGGCGCCGGAGGCGGCGGTTGCGCACTCGGCTGATTCGCCAACGCGATCGCCTGTTGTGAATATTCCTTGGCCGTGGCCGTTGGCTTGCCATCAACATAGACTTCATCGCCCTGGTAAACCACGTTCACGCCGTAATCGTAGACCGGAGGCTGGTAGGTTGCATGCTGGATCGCGTCCAGAGCCAAGAACGTGCCGACGGTTCCAACCGTGGCCGCACCCCACCACCACCAGGGATTGCCGCCCCAATAGGATGGTCCGCGATACCAGCCGCAACCGCCCCACCAGTTATCATTGAAATTGTTATCAAAATGGTTCTGGATGCTGTTGTTGATTTCGACAGATCGGTTGCTACGAAAATTGTTTACGTTGTTCTTATAGTTGTTCCACTCCGGTTTATTAAAGCTGTTGGCCAGGTTCTGGTTGTTGCGAAAATTGTTGATGCCGCCCCAATCCTTACTTCGATTGGCCTGGAAATTAGTCAGCTTCCCCTGATTATCTTTGCCCCATTTGTCCCAATATTGCTGGCGGTTCGCGATCGCCTGGGTTCGCTGCGGTGAGAAATTGTTCGCCCGCTCCCCCAAGTTGCCGCCCTCAAGTCTGCCGCCAAGTTGACCACCCTGGGCAGCCAGCGCTCCCCCCGCCAGTGCACCCCCTGCAAGTGCGCCTGCTTGAGCGCCCTGCAGTTTGCCCGCAAGCTGGCCACCCTGTGCGCCCTGGACCTTCCCCGCGAGCTGTCCCGCTTGAGCGCCCTGTACCTTTCCAGCAAGTTGGCTACCCTGAGCGCCCTGGACCTTCCCTGCCAGCTGCCCTCCTTTAGCGCCCTGCACCTTCCCCGCAACCTGGCTGCCACCGGTTTTCCCCGCAAGATCAGGAAAGCCTTTGTTGCCACGTGCTCCGGCCCCAGGTTTCTTTCCTTGGGCGACGGAGGGCAAACTCGTTCCTGTCCCCTTGGGAGATGATGTAATCTTTGATGCCGCTTGAGATTTATTGATGTTCCCACCGCCAACATTTTTGTTCGGAACAAGCCCTCCGGCGCGGCTGCTGCTCGGTCGGGACGCGACCTTGGATCCGCCGCCGCCATACCCTCCTCCCGACACCGCAGGCCGGCTCGCTCCGGCCGACCGTCCGCCGCCTCCCACGCCGCCAACTCGCCCCCCACCACCGCCGCCTCCACGGCTAACTGCGTGCCCTCCGCCCCCACCTCCTCGTCCGCCGCCTCCGCCTCCTCCGCGTGCGGCGAGAGACTCGCATTCCGAAAGCAACAAAAAGGCGCTTGCCAGGTAGGCTATTATTCTGAATGACGCTGAATTCATGTGTCACTCCTTCCTATTACTTCTGCGACAATCGTTGCACCTCGATCTTGTCGAGCGAAGGCTGCGGATCGCCATTCAGGGTTCGGTTCTGCGATTCCCAGGTGAACTTATTATCGTCGACCCTCGTGAGCACATGTTCCGCGGTGGAGTGACTACCGTCGGGCAAAACATTCGAGGCCTGGATCAGCCAGTGCTCCCCGTCGTTGGCCCAAGTCGATTCCCCAAAGCCGCCGTTGCTATCGAAAATCCAGGATCGAATCTGTTGGCGGGCCGGATCCCAGCCGATAATCTCCCACCCGTCAGTCTCAGTCTGGTCGGCTCCTTTCACCTTGAACGTGCGCGCCAGAAAATTCTTGTCGCCTACCCAGTTGATCTTTGTTTCGACGGTTTGATCACCGGTTTTGTCCTCCCAAGTTCCAACTAACCACTCCAGTGCCTGGAGCTGGGAATACGCATTTGGTGGCGGCGCCCCCGTTTCGGTGAGTTGGGAGATGAGCCATTGATCTCCTTTTTTGACGTTGATCGCCACGTATCGCGTGGCCACGGCGGCTCCGTCTTTCGGCGTAACTACAGCACTGCCTCGGTTAACGCGAACATCGGGGTTAAGCTGTCTGAGCGCGTCAACCGTCATGTCCAATTTGATGCCGGGATTTGCCTGGAAATTTTCGGCAAGCAGTTTTTGAATCGCGTCGCGACCCTTCACCTCCGCGCCGTCCTTATCGATGTAGTCGCAATCCTCGGCAAAGAAGTTTGCAAGCGTCTTTGCATCGCCTTGGTTGTAAGCCGCCATATACCTTTGAGCCCCGTCCTCGGCGGCTTTGAACTCTGGTGATTGGGAACTATATTGATTCGATGCCTGCTCCGCGGGTGTCGCGGTTTCTGACGCTGCGCCGGCAAACGTTACCGGGCAAGTCAGCGCAATAACGAGTAATGGAATTCTGGTTAGGTAGCTCATATTGAATTTTATATTTATCTTTTTTAGGAATTCGACATCCCGCTAGCCCTTTCGTAGCGATTCATGTCTGTTTTGCATGCAAACGATGTTTAGAAATTGCGCCCGAGGTTGCTACTTCAGATCGACCTTTACCTGCGCGATCTTTCCGTCGAACTTGAAAGGACGCCGTTCAAAGTAGTCGCGGGAAACCGGGGAGCCAAGGTCGATGCCCACGTCGAAGGTCTCGCTGGCGGTGAAGGCGCCCGGCACGGTAATCTTCGCGATCGTGCGCGCGACTTCGTTGCCATCAACGCTGAGCACGATGTCGGCGGGCGAGCCGGGCCGCGGGGCCTTAAGCGTGGTATCCACAACGATGGTGTGTTTGCCGGGCGCGAGCTTTTCCTGCGACTTCGCGATGTAGCGCTCGATGATCATCATGTTGTATTCGTAGACGAGGTACCCCTTGTCCATGTAGCAGGTGAGACCGCCGCCAGAACCGCCGAGGGCGTAGAGTACGCCGCTGGCGTCCTGACCGGCTTCGAGGTCGATGGTGACCTTGTTACTCTCGCGGCCCAAGCCGGGCGCGGTAAACTCCGGCATGCGATTGGTGGTGTCGTCAAAGGTCCAGCTCTTGTAGGGGCTTTTGATACGCGCCGTGGGATCGATGCGGGTGAGCAGGCCGCCGCCAATCGGGAAGGCCTTGTTCTTCTCGGCTTCTTCGAGGAAGAGCTTCTTGAGTTCCTCGACCTTTTGCGGGTTCTGGTCGGCGAGGTCGTGCATCTGGGAGTAGTCCTTAGTCAGGTCGTAGAGTTCCCACTTGTCCTTGTTGGCATCCCAGGCCTTGAGGTTTGCATTGCCGCCCGGCAACCATGGAATGAGCGGGCCGAAGGTGCAGGCGTACCAGCCATCGTGGTAGATGCCACGGCTTCCGTTGTTTTCGAAATACTGGACGTGTTTGTTTTCCGGCGCCTTCCCGTCGGTGAAACTGGCAGCCATGCTCACGCCGTCGATGGGAATCTGCTCAAAGCCGTTGACGACCTTCGGGGCCTTGATGCCAAGGATGTCATAGAGCGTCGGCGCGATATCGTTGACCTGATAAAACTGCGACCGCGGGATCGGATCATGTTGGATATGGCCGGGCCAGCAGACGACCAACGGGTTGCGTGTGCCCCCGAAGTGGGAGGCGACCAGCTTGGTGCCGTGGAAGGGCGTGGAGCCCGACCATGCCCACCCGGCGTGATACATGCTGTCGGTCTGCGGACCGCCCAGCATCTTAAGTCCGCCAAGTTCCTCAAGGGCCTTGATCTGCTGGGCGATGGTGTTGGGAATCTCGTTCTGAGCAAGCAGTTCGCTAATAGTGCCGTTCTGCCCTTCGGCGCTGGAGCCGTTGTCACCCCAGATATAGAAGATGATCGTATTGTCACGGACGCCCATTTCCTCGAGTCCGTCGATAAGCTTGCCGACCTGGGCATCGGTGTGTTCGCAGAAACCGGCATAGACTTCCATGAGCCGCGACTGAAATGCGCGTTCGGATTCCGGGATGCTATCCCACGAAGGCATGGTAGGGTCTCGGGGTGTAAGTTCGGCGTCTGCTGGAATCCAGCCAAGCTGTTTCTGGCGCGCGAAGATTTCTTCCCGAAGCTTGTCCCATCCCTGGTCGAACTTTCCTTTGTATTTGTCGGCCCACTCCTGGAAGACCTGATGCGGGCCATGGACGGCGCCGGGCGCCCAATACATGAAAAAAGGTTTATCCGGCGAATAGGCACGATGCATCTTCAGCCAAGCGATGGCTTTGTCTGCCATGTCTTCGGTGAGGTGATACCTCTCATTGTGAGGCGGTTCGATCGCAATAGTGTTTTCAAACAAGCGCGGCTCATATTGCGAGGTCTCCCCGGCGAGGAAACCGTAGAAATATTGGAAGCCATAACCGGTCGGCCAGTAGTCGAAGGGCCCCATGGCCGTGGTCTGGTCTGCGGGCGTGTTATGCCACTTGCCAAAAGCGGAGGTCTTGTAACCGTATTGTCGCAATACCTCAGGAATGGTAGCGGCGGTCTTTGGGATGATGCCGACGTAACCATCCCAGTCCACAGCGCGCTCGGCGATCGTGCCGGAACCGACCCGGTGATGGTTGCGTCCAGTGAGCAGCGCCGCCCGCGTCGGCGAGCAGATCGCGGTGGTGTGGAAGCGATTGTAGCTGATGCCTTCATCCCGCAACCGGGTCAGGGTCGGGGTGTGGGCGAAGCCGCCGAAGGTGTCTGGCACGCCGAATCCGGCATCATCAATGAGGATGATGAGGATGTTGGGCGCGTCCTTTGGCAGACGCTCCGGCTCGACGCGGCGGTGATGCATGGATTCCTGCAGGGTCGGGCCCGCTTTGCTCGCGGACGGCGTTGGCGGGAACGGGAGCACGGAGCCGTCATCGGGTGTGGCGGCGAAGGCCGGCCACGAGAGCAACGCAAGAGACAGGGACAGGATCGTTTTCATGGGATAGAAGTGATGTCGCGCGGACGTCGCGCTCAGTGTTCCGGCAGCACAGACTTCTCGTGCGGCAGGCCGCCGTCATCGATGTCGAAGTCTGGATCAAGTATCGTCTTGCCCTGTTCTCCAACGAAGGCCGGCTGCGCCTTGATCCACTCGCTGGGCTTTTGCTGTTTTGCGTAGGCAAGCAGGCGCGACTCCAGGTCACGAGTAATGTCTGGGTACTGGTCAGCCACATTGGTCGTTTCTCCCGGGTCCTTGGTCAGGTTAAACAACTCGGTCTTGCCGGGCAGTAGGGCGATCTTGATGAGCTTCCAGTCGCCTTTGCGGATCGCGCCGCGAAAGGCTTCAACGTTGATCAGGATGTCCTCGTGCGGCGTCGGCTTGCCGTCAGCCAGTACCGGCCAAATGTCTTTGCCGTCCATGGGATGATCCGGGCTGCCTGTGCCGCCCGCCAGGGCGAGCAGCGTAGGCATGATATCCACCATGTGAATTGGCTCATTCACTACGGCGGGCTTGAGTTTTCCGGGCCAGTTGACGAAGGCGGGCACGCGGACGCCACCTTCGTGTAAACTGCCCTTGCCGCCGCGCAATTCACCGTTGGAAGCCGGAGCCTTGGCCGATTGATCAATGCCGCCTTCCTCACTCGCACGCTCTTCCTTGCTCTTTGCACCCTGCGCGAATAAGCCGCTGGTCGCGCCACCGTTGTCGCTCGCGAAAAAGATGATCGTGTTGTCGCGGATACCCTTCTTGTCGAGCGCGGCGACCAACCGGCCGACTTGGTCGTCCAGGCAGGTAATCATTGCGTAATAGGTGCGGAGCTGCTTGTCCTGGATGTCGGCATAGCGGTTCAGGTATTCTGTGGGCGCCTCATACGGCGCGTGCGGTGCGATCGAGGCGAAATAGAGAAAGAACGGCTTGGAGGGATCCTGGTGCTCAATCAACTTCACCGCCTCATTACCGATCAGCGTGGTGTAGTAGCCTTCCTCCTTCAGGAAGGTGCCGTCACGTTGCCAATCAATCACCCCGCCGCGCTCATGAGTGAAGTAATTCACTTCGCCCACCACGTTGCCATAGAAGTGATCGAATCCGCGGTTCTGCGGCCAATACTTCCTGTCCGCATGCCCGAGGTGCCACTTGCCCACCATATAAGTCTGGTAACCCGCCTCTCGGAGCGCCTGCGGTAGGGTCCGCTCGTCAGTGGGCAGACCGTAGGTGTGGCTTGGGAAGATCACGAGCGTCTGCAGACCATAACGCATCGGATAACGGCCTGTCATGAGCGCCGCGCGGGCCGGCGTGCAGACGGGCATGCCATAGAACGATTCGAGGCGAACGCTTTCGGTAGCCAGCTTGTCAATGTTCGGGGTCTTGACTTGCCCGCCGCGGTAGCCGAGGTCGCCGTTGCCGAGATCATCGGCGAGAATCATGACGATGTTAGGGTGTTTTTCCTCGGCCCGAGCCGGGTCGAATGAGAGCAGCCCGCAGAGAGCGACAAGCAGTGCAAATGTGGGTCTCATATTTCATCCTGTAGTTACGGTCCGATTATTGAAGTGATTTCCTACTGGCTGTCTCCGCCCGACACCGACTTCATAAGCGCTTCCATGGCCTGATCGATCGTGAAGCTAGCCGGACGCTGGCGCGGCGGGAAATCCTTGAAGGTTGTCAACGTCGTGCTGACAATCTGTTGGAGCGGCACCGCGAGGTAAGCGCGGCGATACCACCAGTCGTTGTAATTGATGCCTTCCTGACCGCGCTCGAAAGGATCGACTTCGAGGTCGAAGAAGATCGGTGCCCGCAGGGTGGTAAAGGGGTGGCGCCAGACATCGATGCCAGTTGCTTCCTGGATCATGAAGTGCACCTTCACGCGCTGGTAGCGCACGGCAAGCAGGTCGCCGTCGTCACTGAAGTAGAAGAACTCGTCGCGGAATCCTTTCGGACTTTTGCCGGAGAGGTAATCGATCTGGTTGTAGCCGTCGAGGTGGACCTTGAAAGTCTTGTTGCCGGCGTTGTAGCCTTTCAGAAGTATTTCCTTGATGTCAGGCTCGCCGGCAGCGGCCAGCAGGGTGGGCAGCCAGTCTTCACCCGCGAAGATATCGGCGAAGCGGGTACCGGGCTTGACCACGCCCGGCCAGCGGATGAGGGCCGGGACGCGCCAACCGCCTTCCCAGTTGGTGTTTTTCTCGCCGCGGAAGGGCGTGCAACCCGCATCCGGAAAGAGGCACACCATCGGGCCGTTGTCGGTGGTGTAAATGACAATGGTGTCGTTAGTCAACCCGAGATCGTCCACGGTCTTGAGCAGCCTGCCGACGAGAGCGTCGTGTTCGACCATGCCGTCGGCGTAGAAGCCCAGGCCCGTCTTGCCGAGGTTCTCCTGTTTCACGTGGGTGAAGTTGTGCATCCGGGTGGTGTTGAACCAGCAGAAGAACGGCTTCTCAGCCTTCTTGGCCCGCGCGAGGAAATCCTGGGCAGCGGCGAGGAACTCTTCGTCGATCGTCTCCATGCGCTTCGATGTCAGCGGCCCGGTGTCCTCAATCCTGCCGTCGGCATAGCTGCGAATGACTCCGCGCGGGCCGAACTTTTTCTTGAACTCGGGGTTCTTGGGGTAGTCAGAGTTTTCAGGTTCCTCCTCAGCGTTGAGGTGATAGAGGTTGCCGAAGAATTCATCGAACCCGTGGTTGGTGGGTAGGAACTCGTCCTTGTCACCGAGATGGTTTTTCCCGAACTGGCCGGTCATGTAGCCGAGCGGCTTGAGCAACTCGGCGATGGTCGGATCCTCCTTGCGGATGCCGAGGTCGGCACCGGGCAGGCCGACCTTGCTCAGACCCGTGCGGAACGGAAGCTGGCCCGTGATGAAGGCCGAGCGGCCAGCGGTGCAGCTTTGCTGGGCGTAATAGGTCATGAACTGGCCGCCCTCAGCGGCGATGCGGTCGATGTTGGGAGTGCTGTAACCCAGCATGCCGTGGTGGTAGGCGCTGAGGTTGAAGATGCCGATGTCATCGCCCATGATCACGAGGATGTTAGGGTTGTCCGCAGCGGTTGCCGCGATGCAGAACAGACTGCACAGGGCGGCGAGGATGATGTGTTTGGTTTTCACGGTCGTGGGGGGTCTAGGCGATTCATGATTATTTCAGTTCGTGGTTTCGCGTGGCAGCCCGGCGGATCGCCTCGAGCACGACGGCACCCGGATCAGTCTTGCGAAAATAGGCGGCGCACCCCGCCGCGATTGCTTGTGCACGCCATTCTGGGTCATCATAGGCGGTGAGGAAAATGACCGGCGTCTTTTCGCCAGAAGCCATGAGCTGCCGCTGCAATTCGATTCCCGATATGCCGTCAAGCTGCACATCGAGCAACAGGCAGCCGAAAGGCGGCGGCTGTGCGTCACCAAGAAATGCTTCCGCAGATGGATATGCCACCGGGTTCAATCCCGCCGCGCGCAACAGCCTGCAAAGCGAACGGCACAGACCTTCATCGTCATCGACGATGGCAACAGAGAAATGATCGAGGAGCTTCTTCACACGAAACAGCTCCAGACGCTAGCTCTCAGCTGCCTCAGCGACTACTGCCCTTTAGGGAAGGTGCCGGCCACCTGCGCCAGCCGCGCGAGTTCCGCAACCGATTTGACGCCGAGCTTCGTCGTGACGCTCGTACGGTGTAGCTTTACCGTACGTTCACAGATGCCCAGATCCTCGGCGATCTGCTTGTTCAGCGCGCCGCGCACAACGTGCTCGAGCACCTGGCGCTCGCGATCGCTCAGCTTTCCGAACCGCCCTTGAACCTCTCTCGTTCTCGCCCGCGTTACGCGCTCCCTGGCAGCGCGCGCAATAGCGCGCCGGAAGGCCTCGATCAGTGCCTCTTCGCTTCGGATGAATACGCCACCGGGTTCAACCCCGCCGCGCGCAGTAGCCTGCCAAGCGAGCGGCAAAGACTCTCATCGTTAGCGACGATGGCAATAGACAAATGATCGAGGAGCTTCTTCACGCGGAACAGATACCGAGGCTAGCTCCCAATTCCCTCGGCGACTACTGCCCTTTGGGGAAGGTGCCAGCTTCCTGCGCCAAACGCGCAATTTCCGCAACCGACTGCACTCCGAGCTTCGTCGTAATGCTCGTGCGGTGCAGCTTCACCGTGCGTTCGCAGATGCCCAGATCGTCGGCAATCTGCTTGTTCAACCGGCCGCGCAGAACGTGCTCGAGCACCGCGCGCTCCCGATCGCTCAGCTTTTTGAACCGCGCCTGAACCTCCCTCGTTCTCGTCCGCGTCGCGCGCTCCTGCGCATCGCGCAGGATGGCGCGGCGCACGGCCTGCAGCAGCTTTTCCTTCGGCGCACGCTTCTCCAAAAAGTCCTCAGCTCCCTCCCGCATCGCACGCACCGTCGAAGGAATGTCGCCGTGGCCGGTAAGAAAGACGACCGGCATCGCCTTGCGCGTCCGCGTCAGTGCTGCCTGCAAATCCAGTCCGTTCATTTCCGGCATCTGCAAATCGACGAGCGCACAGCCCGGCGTTTCCGGCTCGAGCTGCGCGAGGAACTCCCGCGCCGAGTTAAACGGCCGCACCGCAAAGCCGCTGGCGCGCAGCAGTCGCACCGCAGCGGAAAGAAACGAGGTATCGTCGTCCACGATGAACACCGTCGGGTTCACGCTACGCCCCCTTCCGCAACCGGCAGCGTAAAGCGAAACGTCGCTCCGCGCTCTGCGTTGTTTTCGGCCCAAATCCTTCCTCCATGTGCCTCGACGATCGTCCGCGAGATCGGCAAGCCGAGACCCATCCCCTTCGGCTTAGTCGAGAAAAATGGCTCGAACAGCCGACCCAGCTTCTCAGCCGGTATCCCGTGCCCATTGTCACTCACGGCCACCTCGACAAAACCGCCGCCAGCGGTCCGCGCGCGCACCGTGAGCGAGCGCTCGCCGTCGGCTACATCGGCGAGAGCGTCCATGCCGTTGAGCAGGAGATTGAGGAGCACTTGTTGAAGGTGAATCCGGTCGCCGCGCACTAGTGGCAGATCGCGTGGCACATCAAACTCGATGCCGACGTGCCGGGTGAAACTATCGGCGCGCGTGAGCGTCACGACTTCATCCACCAGCTGACTGAGTATTAGAGGGCGCGGATCAAGCTGCCGCCGCTTGAGCAGCGCGCGCAGTCGATCAATCACATCGCCCGCGCGTTGGTCGTCCTTGCGGATATCCGCAACGATTGCGCGCAACTCGTCGAGGTCCGGCTTGTCGCTTTGCAGGAATATCTCCGCCGCTTCGGCGTTGCGCAAGATTGCGCCAAGCGGCTGGTTCAACTCGTGGGCCAGCGAGGAGGCCAGTTGGCCTAGCATCGTCACGCGGCCAGCGTGCGTGAGTTCATGGCGAAGCTCCACCGCTTCACGCTCCAAGCGCCTGCGCCGCACACGTTGCCCGATCAGGCCCGCGATCAGCGTCGTCTGCACAACCAGCACCGTGGCGATGCCGATGATGAGTCCACGATGCTCCTCCCACAGCGTTGGCTGGCGAAACATCACCACCGCTTCCGCCGGCACACGGGAAAGGGGCAGCTTCCAGTGCTGCAACGCGCGCCAATCTAAAACCAGCGGCGTCCGCGCTTTCGTTTCCGGTGAACCCGCAGGGACGCGGGCGCCGCCGAGCACTTTCAGAGCAACCTCCGCCGCCTTCCTTCCCACCGCACCGGCATCGATCAGCGCGCCTCCCACCGCTCCCGTGTCAATTAGCGTGCCCCACAAGCCGTAGATCGGCGACTGTGAGACTGCCGAGAGTTTCCGCGCCACCTCGCGGGATGAAAGCGCGCGGCCTTCCGCATCACGAATCATTGAGATAAGCAGCACGATCTGCCCCCGGGGCACGGCGCGTACTTCCTGAATCGTCTGCGCCAGCGTCCGCCGTGACACGACCCGAACCCGCAGCCGATCCGCATACCCTTCAAGCACCTTGGTCACCTGCGCGAGTCCATCCTGATCCGCCCCCGAAGCACCGCCCACGCACACGATCTCACGGGCCTCTGGTTGAAGCCGCAGGGCCAAGTCCACCGTCCCGCGCACATCCATCTCGGCCGCCACACCCGTCACGTCCGGCGGCAGCGCCCCGGCATCCACTTCCGCCGCGCTCTGCACCGCATACACCACCGGCACTCCGGGGAAAATCTCCTCCCGATGCCGGAGCAAAAATCGCAGCGAGAGGCTCGACACCGGCATGATCAAATCAATCTTTCGACCCGCATAACGCTCACGCAGATAACGTGTAAGATTAGCTTCATGCTCCGCCGACGGGAAGCGGGCAAAATCAAAATACTCGGCAAACCACTCGACCTGCGGCGCGACGGAGGCCGCAAAGGTCTCCCGCAAACTCTGCTCCGCCATACGGATCACGGGTAGATCCAGCCTCTCGCCATAAAGAATTAGCACATTTTTTTTCCCATCTGTCGGTTTGTCATTCTGTGCCACGGAAGGTTCAAGCCCACCGCTCACGACTATACCGATCAGAGAGAGAAATCGGGCACACCAAGTAAGGGCTTCGATGCAACGTGCGTACATAAATAGCGGGCCAATCGAATGGTGCTGTGGATTTCTATTGTCGAGATTGTTGCCGTTGGGCGCACCGAGAGTTGCCAGTTAGCTCAAATGTGCGTCAAGGCCATCATGGCATTTTGCAACGAAAATCTAAAATCTAATCTGTGAAGAGCTAGCCAATGATTGGCGAATGCCGACCATAAGTTAGTTGCGCAGATTGGTGGGCACCTCAAAAGAGGCGCACCTTTTGTTGGCCGGTGAGGCGTAAACAAAATTGGATTGATCCCTTCTTTGGCCCACAATGTCTTTCTCGGCCGCTATTTCGACATCTTGCGTCGGCCGTCTCGAACCGCGGCGACAAGCCCGGGACAAATAACCTCTTAAATAGATGTAGCGGCCTTCACGGCATCCGCGATCCAGACATCGCCGTTCGGGCGGTCCTTACGGTTTACCCGCCAGTTAAAGTTCAGCATTAACTTTCCAAAGGCCCGCTTGAGAAACGCAAGGTCGCCTTCTCCGCGCAGGGACTCCTCGGTCCTGTGCAGGAAGATCGTCGCCCAGGCGTGCACCGGCGGATTCACGTCGCTGCAGTTCCACTCGTAAGCCGGGATCTGGCCGCTCGGGGGGAGGTAGATCGCACGCAGCATCAACTCGCAATCGGCTCCTTCAGCATTACTCTGGGCGGCATCCTGGCGTTCCTGATCACGGTTTGGGCTTCTTTTCTGGTCTCGAAATTCTTGCGCTTTCTGCTGGAAGAAGACGTCTATCATCATTTGCATCTCGCCGCCGGGATTCCGTACGCGATCTCTACGATGCTTCACTATGTCATCCTGCACATAGGCTTCTTCGTTGCCTTGGGCGCGCTCGGGATCGATCTGACAAAGGTTACTATCCTAGCGGGGGCATTCAGCGTGGGGATCGGATTTGGACTACAAAACGTGATTAATAATTTTGTGTCCGGCCTGATTCTGCTTTTTGAACGTCCGATTCAAGTCGGTGACGTCATCGAGGTCGGTGGCAATGTGGGAGAGGTCAGCCGTATCGGCATCCGGGCAAGCGTCATTCGCACTGCGGACGGTTCGGAAGTCATCGTGCCGAATGGATCGCTCAATCGAGTCAGGTGACTAACTGGACCTTCTCGGATCGCACGCGCGCGGTCGAAGTCTCCATCAACGTGGCCGGAGGCGCCGATCCCCAACGCGTAATTGCATTGTTGAAAAGTACTGCCGCTGCTCATCCTGGCGTAACAAAACAGCCATCGCCGCACGTTTACGTAACCAACTTCAGCGCCGGTGCGGTCACGTTCCAACTTCGAGCTTGGACCGATCGCCATGAGGACTGGGCTCAGCTGCGAAGCGATCTTTCGGTTGCTGTGAACGAGGCCTTGGCCCGCGAGAAAATTGCGATCGTATGATGCTGGTGGAACCAGCCAAAACGCATGTAATCGTTCGCGGTTCCCCTTTTCCCCGCCACCCCACATTTACGCCTTCATGAACTAAGTGGCAATATTCAATACAGTACAAAATACTGTTTTTAGTACTTTTTAGACCGGCTAACTTTTCACACGGTCTGGCCCGGTTGCGCAGCAATACGCCGCTTCCTCGTTTCCTAGGAAGAAGATGTTGCGAAACTTTTGTTACTTTTCTCTAGTCATTCGCAACTTTGCGCCGGCTTTCACCGACTCGACGCTTGGTCAAAGACCGGTTTACATTCCCCATTCGTGGGCGAATTGTTTTGGATACGAAATCGAATTGGAATGGCAGCACGATTGATCGTGCTTGCGCTGATGGCCTCCCTGGCTTCGTGCCAAAGCGTACAAAGTGGAGGAAACGCCACTTCGAAGGCAGACATAACCGATCCAAACACCGCCTTTTCCCAAGAAGGTGGTGCGCAGATTAGGGGCCTCTCCGTCACCCCTCGCGGCCTGGTCCATAGGCCCGAGTCGGCAGTTTTAGACATTGCGGAAATGCCTCGTCGCTTTGTTCTCTTGGTTTTGCGAGCGCATTCCGAGTTTTGAAATCCGGATGGAACGGCGCATTGATTCTGCGGTGATCCGGAAAGGATACGGAAACGAGCTACTCGCCTTTCAGCAGTACCACGCCGGCATTACGAGCCCTACGATCAAACAGACGGCCTGACAGTCAAAGAGATCGAGGAAGCGATCCGCCATTGTCGGTCTTCAATGTCTTGGCAACTCAGCACCAGATCATCAAACAGGCCGTCCCTGTTCACTACCCGTGTGACGCTTGCGCAGGAAGCTGGCCGTAAGCCCTCAAAACGCGATCGCGATAGTTCCGCTGGGAAGGCCTGAGACCTTGAGGCGCGACCTCTTTCGGGTCTTGGCCGGTAAGCGGGCGCCAGAGACGGCATTCGTCGGTCATACTGATAGGGGTCCTCTCGTTTTTCGTGCAATAACATACGGTAGCGGGAGGCTATTTTCCCCGAGGATTTCCGCTGGTGGGATTGTAAGTGTTTGATTATAGGGTGTGTTCTGATCCCTGCAAATCCGGGTAACCGTGGCTGAATTCG
>DATFZA010000259.1:0-4413 GCA_035314765.1 Bryobacteraceae bacterium | reverse complement strand
AATCCAGTCTAACGCGTGTCTCTCTTATGCTCAGAGATTGCTATCATTTTGTGGAGCGGTGGAATACTCCAAGTTTGGTTGGATCGGGCTTCCGGGTCCGGTTCGACTCTCTGGGGTTACCCCTGGGAATCGCGAATAGCTGACGTTTCGTCGCGTGAGACTGGGGCCGATGTTTCGGCCGATACCTCACGCAAGGTTAGACTGGTTGGAGTATTCTCACCGTTTTCGCAGACCCAATCGCACTCTGTTGAGCGTGCTCGCCCGCTCTTTTCTGGCGGGCGAACCTACGGTTGAGGAAACCTTCAAGCGCGCCAGCCAAACGCTGGGCAGGCGTTGGCGCTGGCTGCGGGGTGTCGCGCGAAGATATGTTGCCACACTTGAGGGCCGGACCCGTCTGAGGCAACGCGACGTAGTGCAGTTTCTTCGCGCGGACCCGGGCTTCCAAGACGCTTGGACGGACCATTCACATGAAATCTGGATCAAGCAATGGCTCGCTGAACCGCAACACATGCAGCCGGTCGCGGCTGCGGAGACCTGGGCGATTCCCATCCTCGAGTCCGCCGGCGCTCTCGCGCAGTGGCTTAACCTCGATCCGGACGAACTGGATTGGTTCGCCGACCTCAAAGGCCTGTGTAACAAGAACATCAGCGAACGCTTGCGGCATTATCACTACCGTGTCTTAACGAAACCATCCGGCGGGATTCGTTTGATTGAAAGCCCCAAGCCAAGGCTCAAGGAATTGCAACGGCGGATTCTGGCCGGAATCCTGGAAGCAATTCCCGCGCATCCAGCGGTTCATGGATTCGTGAAAGGGCGCTCTATCAAAACATTTGCCACTCCTCATGTGGGACAGCGCGTCGTTCTACGAATGGACCTCAAGGATTTCTTTCCCAGCTTTGCCGCCGCGAGAATTCAAACTTTCTTTCGCACGCTCGGCTATCCGGAATCGGTGGCCGATCTTCTGGGCGGCATTTGCACCAATGCCGTGCCGCGCACGATCTCGAAGGAGCCCTTGTACGCCCGCCCACATTTGCCGCAAGGCGCGCCAACTTCGCCGGCGTTGGCCAACCTCTGCACGTATCGCGCGGATTGCCGGTTATCTGGCCTGGCGAGAGCAGCCGGCGCGCACTACACGCGCTATGCCGACGACCTGGCGTTCTCCGGCGGCGAAGAATTCGAACACGGCGCGGAGCCATTTTCCACCCGCGCCGCGGCGATTCTGATGGAAGAAGGTTTTACTGTCAATTTCAGAAAGACTCGCGTGATGCGCCAGGGCGTGCGCCAGCACCTGGCCGGACTGGTCGCGAATGAACGCCTGAATGTCCGGCGAAGCGACTTTGACCAACTCAAGGCGATCCTCACGAACTGCGTTCGTTTGGGGCCGGAGAGTCAGAATCGCGAAGGACATCCCAATTTTCAAGCGCACTTGGACGGACGAGTGGGATTCGTCGAGCACATCAACCCGCAAAAGGGCAAACGGCTTCGTGCCATCTTCGAGCAAATCCACTGGCCAAGCCCGCTAGAATAGTTAGAACTCCCATGAAGGTTGCCCTGGCCCAGACCAATTCAACTATCGGTGATCTGCCGGGTAATATGGCGCGCATGTTGTCGTTCGCCCGGCGGGCGGCGGAGGGCGGCGCGCGTCTGGTGGTGTTTCCCGAGCTTTCGTTGACCGGGTATCCGCCCCGCGATCTGCTCGAAAAGCAGTCGTTTCTCGATCGTACCGAAGAACACCTGCACCAACTGGCGGCGGATACGAGCTCGCTCGATCTGACGCTGATCTGCGGAACCGTAACGCGGACGGGTTTGTTGGGCGGCAATCCCATCTACAATAGCGCGGCGGTGCTGCGCTGGGGCGCTGTCGTGTTCCGGCAGAACAAGATGCTGCTGCCCAGCTACGACGTGTTCGACGAGACGCGCTATTTCCAACCCGCGGCCAAGCAGGAGCCATTGCTATTTGACAACCAGAAGGCGGCTTTAACCATTTGCGAGGACGCCTGGAACGACAAGCAGTTTTGGGAGCGGCGCCTGTATAGCCGCGATCCGGTGGAAGAACTGGCGCAAAAGGGCGCGCATGTATTGATAAGCATCAACGCTTCTCCGTATCACATGGACAAACGCGAGTTGCGCCAAGAGGTCTTTCGGACCAGTGCCCGTCACTTCGGCATTCCCTTGATTTATGTCAATCAGGTGGGCGGCAACGATCAGTTGGTTTTCGATGGCAGCAGCTTCGCCTTGAACGCACAGGGAGAGACGATTGCGGCCGCCGCCTCTTTTGAAGAAGACCTGGTGTTTGTGGATACCGAAACCGGCGCAGGCGACCTGCATGGCAACTATCCGGTCGAAGACGACGCAGTTTATCAGGCGCTGGTGCTGGGCACGCGCGATTACATCCGCAAGTGCGGATTTGAGCGCGTGATCATCGGATTGAGCGGTGGAATCGATTCATCGTTAACGGCGGCGATAGCGGTGGACGCGGTCGGGCGCGAGAACGTGCTCGGCGTGGGTATGCCCGGACCGTATTCGTCTGAAGGCAGCGTTACCGATGCACGCGAAATGGCCACGCGCCTTGGCATCCGGTTCGAGATTATTCCGATCCAGAAGCAGTATGAGAGTTTTCTCGACGTGCTGCACCCGCTTTTCGGTGAGACCAAGCAGGACGTGACGGAGGAAAATCTACAGTCACGCTTGCGCGGGGTAACGCTGATGGCTCTTTCCAACAAATGGGGCGCACTGGTGCTGACTACGGGCAACAAGAGCGAGCTTGCGGTGGGCTATTGCACGCTATACGGCGATATGTGCGGCGGTTTGGCGGTGATCAGCGACGTCCCCAAGACGTTAGTCTACGACCTTTCGCGGGTGGCGAACCGGCGTCATCCCAATGCGATTCCCGAGAGCGTCTTCACCAAGCCGCCATCGGCGGAGCTGCGGCCGGATCAGAAAGACACAGATTCCTTGCCCGGGTACGACGTGCTGGATTGCATTCTCAAGGACTATATTGAGCACTATGAATCGCCCCAAGCGATCGCCGAAGCGCTTCATCTTCCCGTTACATTGGTTCGAGATATTATTAACAAGATCGATCGCAACGAATACAAACGCCAGCAGGCCGCTCCCGGGTTGAAGGTCACCACCAAGGCGTTTGGCGTCGGGCGGCGCTTTCCAATCGCGCAGAGGTTCTACGAATGAAATACATGGGCCGCATCCGCGGAGAGGCAACCAAGCCCGCGGTGTACATTTTCTTGCTGGTGCTGGCTTCGATACTGATGTCGCAGTCGGCGCCGCCGCAGCGCGTGGGACCGTTGCCGGATGGCTCGTTTCTGCTGAACAGCGGCTGGCGTTTGAAACCCGCGGGTTTGCAGATTCCGCTCGATACGCTGCCCATGTCCTGCACGATGTCGCGCCATGGCCGCTTTTTGTTTGTGCTGAATGGAGGCTACAAACCGCCATCGATCAGCGTAATCGAGTTAAGCGAGAACAAAGTGGTGTCGACCGTCCAGGCGCCGAAAGATGCCTGGCTCGGGTTGGCGTTAGCGCCCGATGGAAAAACGTTGTGGGTGGGCGGCGGTTCCTCCGCCAGTATCCACGAGTTCAAGTATGACGGTACCGGCACGCTGACCCTGGCACGAACGTTTCCGCTGGTAAAGCCGGAGCAAGCGACGCCGCAGGATTTCATCGGCGACGTCGCGGTTAGTCCGGACGGACGGCTGTTGTATGCCGCCGACATTTTCCACGACTCGATCGTCGTGGTGAACGCGCAATCGGGCGCGGTGATCGGCCATTTCAAAACCGGCCGGCGGCCTTACCGCATTTTGTTCCACCCCGATGGCAAGTCGTTCTTCGTGACCAGTTGGGCCGATGGCACTTTGCACCATCACCAGGCCAGCGACGGCTCCAGTTTGCAGACCATTCGCGTGGGCGCTCACCCCACCGATATTTTGTGGCGCGACGGCGCGGTGGGTGAGGAAACGGGCATCGCAGCCAGGCTATTTGTCCCGGCCGCCAATACCAATAATGTGTACTCCATCGGGGTCAGCGAAAGCAAAGATCTGAAGCCCTTAGAGACCATCAACATCGCCACCACGCCGCGCCATCCCTTGGGGATGACGCCGAGCGCACTGGCGATGAGCGCCGACGCGAAGACGCTGTACATCGTCTGCTCGGACGCAAACGCAGTGGCGGTGGCCGACATCACGGAAGAGCGCACGCACGTGACTGGCTTTATTCCTGCCGGCTGGTACCCGACCGCGGCCGCGGCGCTTTCCGATGGACGGCTCATCGTGCTCAACGGCAAAGGGCTGCGCAGTTTTGCCAACCCGCATGGGCCACAGCCGATGACGACTCCGGAAGTTCCCCACAAGGGCGGGCGCGAGGGCTACGTAGGCTATCTGCAAACGGGTACGGCTTCCGTGA
>DATFZA010000258.1:0-4528 GCA_035314765.1 Bryobacteraceae bacterium | reverse complement strand
CTGGGCCAGGCATGGGGGGTTCCGGTTTCGGAAATACTGGGCGGACGGCTACGCGAGCGAGTCCCCTTTGCATCTTACTGTTTCTTCCGTTACGCAAATCCCAAGGACGGCGCGGGGGAGGTTCGAACTGTCGAGCAAATGGTGGCTAATGCTCGTGCGCTGAAGAAGAGGTTCGGATTTAGCTCCCACAAGCTAAAAGGCGGCGTTTTCCATCCCGACTATGAGCTGGCCGTCTACCGCGCCTTGGCTGACGCGATGCCCGGAGATTCCTTCCGCTTCGACCCCAATGCGGTCTGGTCGACAGAACAGGCGATTCGCTTCGGACAGGCGATTGAGGACCTCCGCAACGACTACTTCGAGGACCCGGTGTTCGGCCTCAACGGCATGCGCCGCACGCGCGAGATGGTCAGAATCCCCTTGGCGACCAATACAGTGGTCGTCAATTTTGAACAACTCGCCGCCAACATTCTGAATCCCGCCGTTGACGTGATACTGCTGGACACCACCTTCTGGGGCGGCATCCGGGCGTGCGTAAAGGCGGCGGGTATTTGCGAATCCTTCCAACTTGGCGTCGCCGTGCACTCCTCCGGCGAACTGGGAATTCAGCTCGCGACCATGTTGCATCTCGGCGCCGTGCTGCCAAACCTGTCCTTCGCAGCGGATGCACATTACCACCACCTGACGGACGACATCATTGAAGGTGGCCTGATGAAATATGAGTGCGGGTCGATCCGCGTACCTTGCGGGAGCGGCTTGGGAGTGAAGCTGAATCGCGAAAAGGTGCGCGAATACAGCGAGCTTTACCAGCGGCTCGGCGGCTACCCGTATGATCAGGACCCGGGGCGGCCCGGCTGGTCCGCCATTGTCCCGAACGATCGCTGGGCGGACCCAAAGGACGAGCGCGCGGTCACGTTTGAGCAATAGAATGCAGAATTACTTCGATCTGTCGAATCGCGTGGCCGTGGTTGCCGGAGGGACTTCCGGAATTGGAAGAGCCATCGCACTCGGCCTGGCAGCATACGGAGCCAACGTCGTACCCACGGGCCGGCGCGTAAGCCACATCGACCAGGTCTGCTGCGAAATAGAGCAGATGGGACGCTGCACACTGCGGCAACCTTGCGATGTGACGTCGCGGAAATCGATTGACGACCTGAGAGATCGCGTATTGTGCCAGTTTCAACGCGTTGACATCCTGGTGAACGCCGCCGGCTATACATTGCGGGAGCCGACCGCCACTATCACCGAAGATCGATGGGCGAGTTTGATGGACACCAATCTAAACGGGGCGCTGCGTGCCTGCCAGAGCTTCTACGAAGCCTTGAAGGCCTGCGGGAAAGGGCGCGTAGTGAATATCGTGTCGGCGGCGTCCTTTGTGGCGTTCAGTGGCGTGGCGGCCTATAGCGCCTCGAAAACCGCGCTGTTGGGGCTGACGCGAAGCCTGGCTTGCGAGTGGGCTGGTGACGGCATAACAGTGAACGCCATCGCTCCAGGCGTGTTCTGCACGGAACTGAACAGCAAGCTTATCCTGGGCACGCCCCGCGGCGATGAGCTGCTCATGCGCACGCCGATGGCGCGCTTTGGGAAGGTAGAAGAGTTGGTCGCTGTTGCCGTTCTGCTCGCCTCCGATGGGGCGAGCTTTCTCACCGGCCAATGTATTCCAGTGGATGGGGGCTTTCTCGCCTCCGGCGTGAATCAGTAGGAGAACTCGGTGCGTTTGATCCCCCTTGTCTGTGGATTTCTGATGGCCGCGAGCGCGGTGCGGGCGGAGAGCGGATATGACGCCTGGCTACGTTATGCTTCTCTGCGCGGGGCGTCGCTGGCCCGAGCGGACCGGGACATTCCCGCTGCTGTCGCGGTTGCGGGCAACGGACTTCTGGAGTTAAGCGCGCGGCGGGAATTCATCCGCGGCGTGAAGGGCATGCTGGGGCGAACCATGCGGGCCGAGGCGGGATTGCCGAAGGAGGACGCAGTTGTCATCGGGACCTGCGCGCAATTGAAAGCGTTTGGGCCGCAGTGGAAGTTCAGCGCGGAGAGCGCGCCCGAGGGTTTTCAGTTAAAAACGATCCATGCGGAAAATGTTCGCTACACTGTGGTCGCCGGCGCCGGCGATGGGGGCGCATTGTACGGGGCCTTCGCACTTCTCCGCCGGATCGCATTGGGGGAAGCGACGGACGCACTGGACGTAAAGGAATCGCCCTACGCTCCCATTCGCTGGCTGAATCATTGGGACAACCTGGATGGAAGCATTGAGCGCGGCTACGGTGGCCGGTCGATCTTCTGGGAAAATTTCCACGCCCGAGCGGATCTGGCGCGCGTGTCGGACTACGGACGAATGCTGGCGTCGCTGGGAATCAACGCCTGCTCGCTCAACAACGTCAACGCGGATCCGCGAATTCTTGCGCCGGATTTCCTTCCGGAGATCGCCCGGGTGGCGGACGCTTTTCGCCCCTGGGGCGTTCGTACAGTTATCTCGGTCGACTTTGGAAGCCCCAAGGCGATTGGCGGGCTGGATACGTTCGATCCCTTGGACCCGGCGGTTATCGCGTGGTGGAAATCCACATTTGACCGCATCTACGGCAAAATTCCGGATTTGGCCGGCGTGATCGTGAAGGCGGACTCCGAAGGCCGCGCCGGCCCTTCCGCTTACGGAAGGACTCACGCGGACGCCGCCAACGTTGTTGCTCGCGCGCTGAAGCCTCATGGCGGATTGATTTTTTATCGCGGCTTTGTCTACGACCATCACATGGATTGGCGGAATCCAAAAAACGATCGCGCCCGCGCCGCCGATGACAATTTTCGTTCCTTGGATGGCAAGTTCGACGACAACGTGGTGCTCCAGATCAAGAACGGTCCGATCGATTTTCAGGTTCGCGAGCCCGCCTCGCCGCTGTTCGGAGCCTTGGAGAAGACCAACCAGGTAGTCGAATTTCAGGTGACCCAGGAATATTTCGGACAAGGCCGCCACACGGTGTTCTTGGTTCCGATGTGGAAAGAAGTGCTCGATTTCGACATGCACGCCCGGTCCACGCCGGCGCCCGTGAGGACGCCCGTGAAAGCGTTGGTGGCAGGCCGGGTTTTTGAGCGGCCAACGGGCGGCATGGTCGCGGTGACGAACGCCGGTTTGGACGACAACTGGTTTGGGAATCACCTGTCCCAGGCGAATCTATACGGTTTCGGCCGCTTGGCCTGGAATCCAGATCTGAGTTCACAGCAGATTGTCGATGAATGGACTCGCCTGACGTTTGGCGACAATCCGAAGGTTCTCGATACAGTGACGAAGCTGCAGCTCAGTTCCTGGCGAACGTACGAAAATTACACCGGTCCGTTGGGCCTGCAAACACTGACCGACATCGTTGGCGATCATTACGGAGTGTCGGTGGAAGCCTCGGAGAGGAATGGCTGGGGTCAGTGGCACTTCGCCGACAAAGAAGGAGTCGGCATGGAGCGTAGCGCCGGGAAAGGCACTGGTTTCGTCGGACAATATCGCCCCGAAACATCCGCTCTTTATGAAACCGCGAGCAACACGCCGGATGACCTGTTGCTGTTCATGCATCACGTTCCCTACACCTACAAACTTCATTCCGGCAAGACAGTAATCCAGTCGATTTACGATTTGCACTATGACGGTGCCGAAGCGGCCGCGCAGTATGTTCGCGATTGGACAAACCTCGAAGGACACGTGGATGAACGCCGGTATAGGGAAGTTCTCACGCAGATCGAATATCAGGCCGGACAGGCGCAAGTCTGGCGCGATGCCGTGACGACGTGGTTCCGGAAGGAGTCCTCCATTGCCGATGCTCGCGGCCGCGTGGGTCATTATCCTGGCCGCGTCGAAGCGGAAGCGCTCCAGTTGGAGCGATACACGGTTGTCGACGTGGCGCCGTGGGAATCCGCTTCCGGTGGCCAAGCGGTGAGTTGTCCCGCCGCCATTTGTTCCGCGACTTATCGGTACGCAGGCGCCGCGGGTTGGCGCACCATCCGGATTCAATATTTCGACACGAACAATGGCGCTGCTCGATACCGGGTGATGCTGGGAGATCAGTTAATAGACGAGTGGACCGCGGACGACCATCTCCCCACCCGGAAAATCGATGGATCGTCTTCCACCCGGCGAACCATTCCCCATGTCGCCCTGCGGCCGGGGGATGAGATCCGCATCGAAGGCATGCCGGATCGCGACGAGCGAGCTGCGCTCGACTACATCGAAATCGTGGGGGTTCCATAGTGCATATCAAACCGCTTCTTCTCGCGCTGCTTGCGCTCACGCCCGCGTACGCTCAAGACGCCCCGCTTTATCGCGACACCAATGCCTCGTTTGAGAATCGGGTGGATGACCTCATCTCGCGCATGACCCTGGAGGAGAAGATCTCTCAGCTCACCAGCGATGCGCCAGCCATTGAACGTCTCGGTGTCCCGGGGTACAACTGGTGGAACGAAGCTTTGCATGGCGTGGCGCGCTCCGGCCGCGCGACAGTTTTTCCGCAGGCCATTGGCATGGCGGCCACGTGGGATACCAAACTGATGTTCC
>DATFZA010000257.1:0-5375 GCA_035314765.1 Bryobacteraceae bacterium | reverse complement strand
GGCGGCAAGGGCCACAGGAGGATGGTGTGATGCACGGCCCCACCTGCGCCTTGTGTGATGGCCATTTGAAACCAAGCCACAAAGAACGCGATCAGCAGAAACAACAGACTCCGCTTGGCCTGGCGCGATCGAGAGGGGGTGAGCAGCAGAAACGGGAACAGGAGCAGCGCTATCAGCATGGCCTGTTCCTCATAACCGGTGGGATGGGCCGCGGTCAGCGAATGGAGCCGGAATGAGCACTTCTCCAGCAGATTGACCGGCCCACCGGCGACGGGCGGGCTTTCCAGGTTGGTCAGGTAGCCTTGGAGCGCCGCTCCTCCGAAGGTCGCCTGAAGCACCCTCCATTTGCCTCCAAATTCGTTGAACACGAAGTGTGAGCTGGAGCGAAAGGTTTCCATCGGCCTGGCAATGTTGTAAACGATCAGCGGGCTGGCGCCCAACATCAGCCCGAGCAACGCCAAGGCGAGATTGCGCGCCGACATCCGCCGGAACAATTCGCGCGGAAATGTCAGGACAGCCGCGGTCGCGAGGCCTGAGAAAATCCAGAAAAAGAGCGCTTTGTCCCACAGACCGAGCCCGAACGCAAGAAAGGCGAAAAACAGCCTCCCCCGTCCACCGCTTTCGGCAAAACCGAGCAGCAGCAAAAGTCCGGTCACAACAAAAAGGTGCTGAAATGCAACGGGCCCCCAATCGAAGCAGGTGGTCAGGAAGAAGGTGGCGTCGGTAGCCAGAATCGCGGTGGTCACGATGGCCGCCCGCCGGCTGTGCATCCTCGCAACCAATTGATAGGTAAGGAATACTGTCAAAGCGCCGAGAAAAACGGCGGGCAGGCGGACGGTTGCCGCAGAGACATTGTGCCGCAGCAGAGGCCCCCAGACCCAGCTCTTCAATGTTCCCAGGTAACTGAGCGCCATCAAGGGAAACCCGCGGCCCAGGGGTAGAATGTAGACGCTCGCCGACCTCCGGAAGACGGTCGCGGCGAACAGCAGCTCGTCGTTCTGAAATCCCGGGTAACGAAAAAATGCGAGTCCCAGGCCAAAAAAACAGAGAAACCCCACCGCTCCCGGCCACCAATTCAGCATCCGCCTTGGGCTCATGGGTGGTAGACGCTCGGATCTCTGTGCCGGGCCAGCAGGCGAAGGGGCACGATTGATCGGAAAGGAGGAAACGCTGCGGGCAAGGTAATCAGTATACCGTCAGATGACGGATCTGTTCGGCAGTTGCTTAAGTCCTGGGCAAGCGCGAAGGATGGGCGAGGACGCGAGTTCCTTGGAAGCTCGCACAGGGCCGGGCGGCCCGCCAATTTGGAAGGAACTCGTGATCTCGAAGCCGCCCGAAGCTCCGTTGTGCGAGCGAGTTCCTTTGAAGGGGAGCTAAACTTCTTGCCCAGACAGCCGATACATGCTAAGTCATCGGGCTGAATTGGTTACGCAGCAAGCCTTAGGAAGGGCTGAGCAAATGCGCTGAGGCGAAGCGGGCGGAAATTTGTTGGATCCTGGCCCTTGAATTGCTCACGGACTGTGGTATGATTTCTGGAGCTAGCTCGCGACCCACGCTGAACCGTGACGAGCGTCACGGCACGCTGTATCTCCGCACTCATACAGGTTTAGGGATTTTAAGGAAGCCGTTGAACCTTTTTGCAAAACCGTGCGTCTAAACGTGGTGAAGACCGAGTAAGTAGAAGAAAAATATAGGAGAGAATGAAATGACGAAGACCGAACTCAACAAGTTTAAAGAAATCCTCGAAGCCAAGCAGGCCGAGTTAGCGCAGGTGTTACGGAACCGCGATGGCATCGCTATCGAAAAGAGTCCGGACGCTTTGGACGAAGTTCAGAATGCCGCCGAACGCGAACTGGCGATCCGAAATCTCGACAGGGAGTCCAATCTCTTGCGAAATGTGCGCAATGCCTTGCATCGGGTGGATGAAGGCACCTTTGGTGTTTGCCTGCATTGTGAAGAGGATATCAGCCTGAAGCGGCTGAATGCGGTGCCTTGGGCGCCGTATTGCATTCAGTGCCAGGAGATCGCCGACCGCAACCAGCAGGAAGGCCAGGAGAGCTTTGACGATCTGCTAGTGAACGCAGCGTAAGCTCCATGCCAGCTTTGAAAGCAAAGGGGTGCGTCTAACCGCACCCCTTTCCTGCATTTGGCTGCTGGTCTGTTTGTCGGGCAGGTTTTTAACGTGCGCGGCGGTCAGTAACCGGCGCTCTGTCTGATCCGAATCCCACTCGTCATCCGTCCCGCCGCCTCACGTTCCTTGCGGAACGACCAAAACGAACCCAAATCGCAACTGGTGCATAGATCGAGAGACTGAATTCGTTCCAGCCGTACCCCCGCTCTCACGCCCTGTCGTCGGTTCTCGCCGATTAAGTCGATATGCCCGCGCCCTGTTTTTCCGAAGTGCGCCGCCACGTCGGGACCCACTTCATAACAACAGCTCAGAATTGCCGGGCCCAGCGCCATATGCACATCCGCTGGGCGCGTGGCGTAGAGCTGTGCCATTTTTTCCAGGGTACGAGACAAAATGCCAGCCACGGTGCCCCGCCAGCCCGCATGCACCGCCCCGACCACGCGATTCACCGGGTCGGCCAGGAGAATGGGAACGCAATCGGCGGTTCGAATGGAGACAAACAGGCCGGGCCGATTGGTGATCAGCGCGTCGCCTTCGCCCGCCACGCCCGGCTCCGTTGCCTCGATCACCTGGTCCGAATGAATCTGGCGGATGGTGGTGCAGGTGGTGGTTTCCGGCCAGGGTCCGTCGTGGCGAGTACCGAATCCGTGCTCGACGAAAGCGAGTTCGTCGAGCGTTGAGGCGCGCAGAAGAGACAAATTTCAGTGTAAGCCGTAGGATGGTGAAGACATGAAGTTTCCTCGCACCAGCGGCATCCTGCTGCATCCTACTTCGCTCCCGGGCCGCTTTGGAATCGGAGATTTCGGACCGGAGGCATTTCGTTTCGCAGATTTTCTGGCCGCCGCCGGCCAAAAGATATGGCAGGTGCTGCCGCTGGTGCCCACCGGCTACGGCGAGTCGCCCTATGCGAGCCTGTCCTCTTTCGCCGGAAATCCGCTCTTGATCAGTCCTGAAAAACTGGTCGAGCACGGCTATCTATCGTCGACCGATATCGCCAGCCCGCCGCAGTTTTCGACAGTGCGTTGCGATTTTGAACATGCGCTTCCCTACCGGTACGGGTTGCTGGACCAGGCGTTCAGTTATTTCCGGCCCACGCCGGAGTACGCGGATTTCGTTTCGCAAAATCGGAGCTGGCTCGAGAGCTGTGCCCGCTTTCTCGCTTTGAAGAAAGCCAACGGCGGCGTGGCATGGACCGATTGGACGATCACCGAACCCGACCCCAAGGAAGTGGAGAAGCAGAAGTTCTGGCAGTTCGAATTTTCGAGGCAGTGGTCGGAGCTGAAAGCCTATTGCGCGGCGCGCGATATCCGGATCTTCGGCGATATTCCGATCTACGTGGCGCACGACAGCGCCGACGTTTGGGCCAACCCGGAATTGTTCGAGTTGGACGACGCCGGCCGGCCCACCGAAGTGGCGGGCGTGCCCCCGGATTACTTCAGCGCCACCGGGCAGTTGTGGGGCAACCCCATTTACCACTGGGAGCGCATGGAAAAGAGCGGTTACGCCTGGTGGATTGAACGCTTTCGCAAAACGCTGCAGGTCGTCGACATGGTGCGGGTCGATCACTTCCGCGGTTTTGAAGCATACTGGTCTGTCCCCGGAGCGGAAAAAACGGCGATCCGCGGCAAATGGATAAAGGGTCCGGGGCCCAAGCTTTTTCGAGCGGTGCGGCAGGCGCTGGGCGATTTGCCGATTGTCGCCGAGAATTTAGGCGTGATCACGCCGGAGGTGGAAGCGATCCGGCATGAGTTCGGGTTTCCCGGGATGAGCATTCTGCAGTTCGCTTTCGGCAGCGATCCTCAGGCGCCGACGTTTCGCCCGCACAACTACCCGCATGAGGTGGCCGCGTATACCGGCACGCACGACAACGACACAACCGTCGGATGGTGGAGCAGCCAGGGTTCCGGAAGCACCACCCGATCCGCCGCTGAGGTTGAGCGGGAGCGGGCGTTCGCCAAAGCGTACCTGAACATGGGCGCGAACGAAGAGATTCAGTGGGCATTTATTCGCGTGCTGATGGCGTCGGTGGCCGACACGGCGATGGTGCCGCTGCAGGATGTCTTGGGTTTGGGCAACGAAGCCCGCATGAATCTTCCAGCCAGCGCGCAAGGCAATTGGCGCTGGCGCTTTCCCGCCGGTAGCCTCACAAAGGAGCATGGCGAACGGCTTCGTCAATTGGCCCTGATCTACGAACGGTGATCTTGGTCTATGATCGATGAGGAGAGGAGGAGGGATGAAAACGGCCAAGTTCGCGGAGCGGATAGGCCGAGGCGGGGCGGACGCGGATGGGGACACAGCGGACTCGAGTCCGAACTCGTTCCCTGAAAGCTATCGCAGTTGTGTCCCCTCGGCGCTTGACCCGAAAGCACGTTCTTTGGAGAGGGGCAGGGGAGGAAGAATGAAGACCGGCAAGTTCGCAACGCGGATGGGGACACAGCGGGCTCGAGTCCGAACTCGTTCCCTGAAACCTATCGCAGCTGTGTCCCCTGAGCGTCTGGCCGCAGTTCGAAAGTCCACCGGGTTGGCAGCCCAAGCCTAATCTATGGAAAAACCCCGTCTCACCACCCGGCAGATCGTCAACATGAGCCTGGGATTCTTCGGAATCCAGTTCGGCTGGAATCTGCAGCTCTCCAACATGAGCGCGATCTACGAATATCTGGGCGCCAACGCCGATCAGTTGCCGCTGCTCTGGCTGGCCGCGCCGCTGACCGGCTTGATTGTGCAGCCGATCATCGGCAACATGAGCGACCGGACGTGGGGACGGCTGGGACGGCGGCGGCCTTATTTTCTGACCGGCGCGATTCTCAGTTCGCTGGCGCTGTTGCTGATGCCCAATTCCTCCGCGCTCTGGATGGCGGCCGGGCTGTTGTGGTTGATGGACGCGTCCATCAATGTCAGCATGGAGCCGTTTCGCGCCTTTGTCGCCGACATGCTCCCCGAAGAACAGCGGGTGCGTGGGTTCGCCATGCAAAGCCTCATGATCGGGTTGGGGGCCACCATCGCCTCCGCATTGCCCTACATGTTGACCAACTGGTTCCATATTGGCGGCGAAGCCGCCGGGTTGCACTCGATTCCTTTACCGGTCAGAACGGCCTTTTATATTGGCGCTCCGGTTTTCCTCGGATGCGTGCTCTGGACCGTGTTCACGACCAAGGAGTATCCGCCGGAAAACATGGTGGATTTTCTGAGGCGCAAGGGAGAAGGCACGGGCTTGGGCGAGATCCTTGGCGCCATCCGGCACATG
>DATFZA010000256.1:0-6498 GCA_035314765.1 Bryobacteraceae bacterium | reverse complement strand
GGCGATTCTGCCAGTGCTGTTGGCTTGCGCGCTCGATCGGTCCACCAAGGCCTGGAAATCCGCCTACATGCTGTCGCTGATTGGCGTAGCGAGTCATCTCCTGATGGATTGGACGAACGCCTATGGCATCCGAATGTTGATGCCGTTTTCGAACAGGTGGTTGCATCTGGACATCACGAACATCGTGGACCTCTGGATCTGGGGGGTGCTGCTGGCCGCCTGTTTGGGACCGGCGCTCGGCCGGCTGGTGAGTTCTGAGATTGGCGCCAAGCCCGGTACCGGCCGCGGCATGGCGATTCTTGCGTTGTCGTTTCTGCTGGCTTACGATTACGGCCGGTTTCTACTGCACCAGCGCGGGGTTGCGGCGCTGGAAAATCGCGTTTACGCCGGCCAGACGCCGCGCGAAGTTGCGGCATTTCCCAGCGGCCCGGGGAACCCAGTCACGTGGGTTGGTTGGGTGCGCACCAGCGACCGGTCAATACGGCTGCCCATCAACCTGCTGCAGACCTTCGACCCCGAAGCGGGCAGTCCTTTTTATGAACCCGAGTCTTCTCCAGCCCTTAAAGCGGCGCAAGACACGCCCGTTTTCCATCAGTTTTTGCAATTCGCGCTCTATCCGTTGTGGCGCGTGACGCCGGTAGCCGAGCCGGAAGGAGCCTCGCGTGTGGATCTCAGCGATTGGCGGTTTGGGTTCACCGCCAGCGCCGTTGTGGACAAGATGGGCCGCGTGCAGAACACGGAGTTTCACTTCTAAGGGCTTGCCAGAAACCTGGTTTCGCCACCCGCTTGCTAACGCACGCGGCTCTGAGATTTTCCGAGCCGCGACCGTCAGGGAGCGGTCGCGGTTTTTTCCAGCTCCTAAGCTAAGCCCAGCTTGGCCGTCAGTGAATCAGCATCGGATCGCCAAACCACGCGATGATCTGGTCGGCGCATTCCCGGCAAGCGAATTCCTCGTCGCTGTCGCGGCCTTCAAAGGCGAAAATCTGCTGGCTCTTCGCCGACAGGCTGCGTACACAGATCCATTCGCCGCCCGAGTGGGTGTGAATGTGATTGATGTCGCTGAGTGCGACGGCTTCTTCCGATGATTCAGGCACCGTAGTCATTTTACAATTTAAGCGTCTCATGCCGCTTCTCTTCAGTTGCCAGGACATTGGCAAGTCCTTCGGCGCGCGCCCGTTGTTTTCGGATATCCGCTTTGCCGTGGACGAGGGCGACCGCATCGGCTTGATCGGGCCCAACGGGTCTGGCAAAACCACGCTGCTGGAAATTCTGGCCGGGCGAACTCCGCCGGATTCCGGCGTGCTGGCGCCGCGCAAGCAACTTCGCTTGGGGTACGTTGCCCAGGATCCGGCGTTTTCGGAAACGGCCACGATTCAGCAATTGGTGGACGCCGTGCCGATGGAGGAAGACGAGCGCGAATCGAGAGTGCGCGCTACGTTAGGCCGCGCCGGGCTGCACGATGCCAGCCTCGGCGTGAGTTCTCTCTCCGGCGGTTGGCGCAAGCGCCTGGCGATCGCCATTGAATTGCTGCGCGGTCCGGAGCTGCTATTGCTCGACGAACCTACCAACCATCTGGATCTGGAAGGCATCTTGTGGCTGGAATCGCTGCTGGTTGCCGGACCGTTTGCTTCGCTAACCGTCAGCCACGACCGCTATTTTTTGGAGAACACCGCCAACCGGATGATGGAGATCAATCGCGCCTATCCGGACGGCCTTTTCCGGGTGGACGGCAACTACAGCGAATTTCTGACCACGAAGGAGCAGTTCCTCCAGGCGCAAAGTAAGCGTCAGGAATCGCTCGAGAATCTCGTCCGCCGGGAGGTGGAATGGCTTAGGCGAGGCCCTAAGGCGCGCTCCACCAAATCCAAAGCTCGCATCGACGCCGCGGGACGCTTGATCGGTGAACTGGCCGATGTCTCCTCGCGTACCACGGCGAAGTCCGCCGCGATCGATTTTGTCGAGACCGGCCGGCGCACTAAACGCCTGATTGAGACCAAGCATATCGGCAAAGCGATGGGCGGCAAGCCGCTGTTTTCCGATCTCTCCATTGTGCTGGCGCCGGGGACTCGTTTAGGATTGCTCGGGCCCAATGGCAGCGGCAAGACCACGCTGCTGCGATTGCTGGCCGGTGAGATCGAACCGGATAATGGCGAGATTCAGCGCGCCGACCGGGTCAAAATCGTTTATTTCGATCAGAAGCGAGAGCAACTGGATCCCTCGCAAAGCCTGCGCCGGGCGCTCGCTCCCGACAGCGATTCGGTGATCTATCGCAGTCAAACCATGCATGTGGCCGCCTGGGCGGCGCGTTTTCTGTTTCGCAGCGATCAATTGGAACTCGCGGTTGGCCGGCTTTCCGGTGGCGAGCAAGCGCGCGTGCTGCTGGCCCGCTTGATGTTGCAGGCGGCCGATGTGCTGATGCTCGATGAACCCACCAACGATCTCGATATTCCGACGCTCGAGGTGCTGGAAGACAGCTTGCTCGAGTTTCAAGGCGCCATTGCGCTAGTGACGCACGATCGCTACCTGCTGGATCGAGTCTCGACTACCATTCTTGGAATGGACGGCGCCGGAAATGCCGCTATCTACGCCGATTGCGAGCAGTGGCAGGATGACATTGCCCGGCGCCGCAAAGAGCCGGAGCGCGAGCGCCCCGCCGCTTCCACGAAGCCAAGACAGACGCCCAAGCGGCTGACCTATCTGGAAAACCGCGAGTGGGAGCAGATAGAAGCTAAAATCATGGAGGCAGACGATCGTTTGAAACACGCCCAACAGGAATTGCAGAATCCCGACGGTTTATCCGATCCGGCAACGGTTCAGGCGCGCTACGATTCCCTGTTGGCGGCGCAAGCGGAAGTGGATCGACTCTATGTGCGATGGGCCGAACTCGAAGCGAAACTAGCCGGGTGATCGCGATCGCGCCCCGGGGTCTGAAGCTCCTTTGGCGGCTCTTCGCGCGCACCATGGTGGCCGCGTTTGAAGACAATTGCTTCGGTATCGCCAAAGGCGCGGCCTATTCGGCGCTGTTGGCGTTCTTTCCCGTGCTGGCGTCATTGGCCGCAATTCTGGTGCAGGCCAACGCAGACTCGGTGGCCCGCTTGATCGCGCAGTTTCTCGTAGGCGTGGTACCGCCCGGTTCCGAAGATCTGGTGCAGTATGAATTCGCCATGCGTGGGCAAAGACCGGCCTGGCTTATCGGACTCGCGGCCGTGCTGTCGTTATGGGGTGCATCGGGCGTGATGATGAGCCTGATGGAGGGATTCGACGCAGCTTATCGCTTGCCCGCCAGCCGCCCGTTTCTCAGACAGCGCCTGATGGCGATTCTGATGACGTTTACTTTGGCGATTCCAGCCCTAGGAGCTTCGTTCCTGATTCTATTCGGCTCGCGGCTGGAACCAACGATTTATGCGCGGCTGGGCTTCGGGGTCGACGGTGGGGATATCCGCACGGGCGTCAAGATCCTGGGGAGTCTCTCGCGGTATGTCATCGCGCTGGGAACCGTAGTGCTGGTGACCGGACTGCTGTACTACTTTGGTCCCAATACGCCCGTCAAGCTGCGTAAAGTTTGGCCGGGCGCCCTGATCGCGACGTTTTTCTGGGCGCTGGCGACGGGCGGCTTCGCCTGGTATGTGCGCCACATAGCAAACTACAACGTGATGTATGGGAGTATCGGCGCGGTGATCACGCTGCTGGTCTGGATGTATCTGTTGGCGGTGATCGCCATCGTGGGCTGCGAATTTAACGCCGAGAGCGAGCGCCAATCCATGCCGTAGCCGGCGTGCCGGGCTCGTTAGCCGGCGTGCCGGGCGCGCCCGGTTCCTGGGCGGCGGGCTTTTCGCGTGCTTCTTCGCCCAGCAGGCGCCGGTTCAGCTTGGCGAGCTGTTCTAAGTTGCTGAGGACCTGGTTCAGTTTGAGTCCTACCAGGAATCCGCCGGAGCGCGGCTGACAGTAGCAAACTTCGCCGAGGATCATGGAATCGTCAGGCTCAACCTTCACCGCCGCGCCGATGGGGAGCGGGCGGCTGAGAATCAGCCTCATTCCATTCCCGGATACCTCGACCGCCAAGGCGGGCAAAGGCGTGCTGTTTTCTTCTAGCGGCGTCACGATTACAGTCTTTTGGGCGTCAAAGCGAGGTTCACTGCGTCGTTCCACATGGCGCTTATCGGATCGGGCGAACCGAACTTGAACTTTTGATTTATCATTGAAGGACGATGACGGCGCATGAGGTCACGATGGGCATCTTGACGGGGTGCCTGCTGGTGGTGTTTGGTTTGGTTCCGGGCCTCTTCCAGAGCCTTGTCGAGGGCATGTTAAATGCAATCCATCGCCTCCGGGATCAGATTACATCCGGCTTGCCGACCCCCATGGAATACGCGCCAATTCAGAAACCTACTTGGTTGGTTGGGCTTGGAGCGCTGTTGATCGTGCTGAGCGTGCTAGGGTACCTTTCGAATTGAGTGCGTACCATCGCCAGCGCTTGGCCACACTACTCCGACTGCAAACAACTCTCACCTAGATGCTCATTTTTTTATAGAACTCCGATGAATCCGGCGCGCCCCTCGTTTGGAGCTCGTTTTCACGGGAATGCTCGATGGCTGCCGTTGAGCGGAATTCAGCACGGACCTGGAGTGGCCGTCTCACGGACTCGCAATAGCAGTAAGCTCTGGTCATCCTGTTGTACACCGTGCCGCTTTACCTCACCCATGATCAAGTCTCCGATCTCCGGCAGCGGTCGACTGGAGTGTTGTATCAACAATTCTTCCAGCCGCGTCAGGCCAAATTCTTCGTCTCTCTCATTGGCCACTTCCGTTATTCCGTCGGTAACCAGCAGGAACAGATCGCGTGCTGAATACGTGACGCCCTGGGCGGCGTAGGTGCCGCCGGGGATGAGGCCCAACGGGAGCTGCTCCAAACGGAGCTGAACTGTATCTCGGCTGTGGTCGCGATAATGCAAGACCGGCACATGTCCCGCCGAGGCGTACTCCGCTTGCCCTGGACCGTCGAAATGCAGTAAGGCCAGTGTGGCAAACATCGCAGGCTCCGAGAGTGCCGCGAGCACGCAGTCCGTACTTTCAAGCATGGCGGTTGGTTCCTCCCGGAACTGGATCGCGAGCCGCATCGCGGTCTTCAACATCCCCATGAGTTGGCCAGCAGCCAGGCCGTGTCCTGAAATATCGGCCACGTACGCTAGCAGCGTTCCATCACTCTGGACGACATCGATCAGATCACCGCCCATTTCGGCGCTGGGGATCGATTTGCCGTATATCTCGAAACTAGAGGTCTGGAACGAGATCGCGGGAACCAGAGTCGCCTGAATACCGTGGGCCAGAGCGAGTTCGGTCTGCATACGCATACTGACCAAGCCCTCCGTACCAGCGAAAAAGGTCACCAGTCGAGCACCCAAACCGACACCAACTAAAATGCCGATCGCGTCGAATAGTACGCGCTGGCGCAATGCGTCCGGTACCGGGAAAGGAGTGGGAACCTGCGACGCGCGGTAACCCAGCCAGCCGATTACGGCGAACAACAGGTACAGAAGAGGGAGAAGACGAACTCTCTTGATTGCGGCAGCCAGCGCCGCAGTCGTTATCGCGCCGAAAAAGATGGGCCAAAAGAAACCGCGACCCATACGGGAAGCATTGAGCTGCAACAGATCGACGGCGAAACCGGCAGCGGAGAAGATGAAAAACGTCCCCGTTAGAAGCATCTTCATCCGCCCTATCGGCAGCGCGCGCCAGTAAGGACTGAAAGCGCTGGGAAAGATTGATCCCACAAGAGCCAGCCACGTTCTAAACTTCCTTTTCATTGACCGGCCTGATTGCTGACCCGATACTCTGGAGAAGAGGATAATCGCGAATCGTGGTAGTAGCGAACACTGATCCAGGATTTCGTTCTGACTTCCATGGCAGGTGGCATCTTATATAAAAAGTGGAACCATGGCGTCCTCTCTGGGTCCGGGTTCATCTTCCCGAGCGCTGCGTTCAATTCGTTGTCGAAAACCTTCCCACTGGAAGTCCAGCGCCCATCTTCCATCATCCGATCCGGTTGGCTCCTCAGATAAGCTGCGAGCAGAGAGCTTGTCAAAGCGGTCAAGGCCCCTGAAAAATAGGAATTGACTCCGCCTCCGCCGACATGAATTGAAGGCGGCAATAGACCAGCCCCAGGGCGCAGATCACGATGGTTTGAAATTCTCCTTCCGCAATCAACCCGGTAGCTGACTGTTTTCTCGATCTTGCATGCATCGTGCAGTTCAGTGCTTGGGTTGTTGACATCGTTGGCCATTGGGGAATGATACTCGAACGGCGAAATGCCCTGTTGACCGTGGCCTATTTGATTTCGAGGCTGCACTTCAGTTTATGATCTTCACGGCGCCTCTGAACATACGATTTATCATTGAAGGACGATGACGGCGCATGAGGTCACGATGGGCATCTTGACGGGGTGCCTGCTGGTGGTGTTTGGTTTGGTTCCGGGCCTCTTCCAGAGCCTTGTCGAGGGCAT
>DATFZA010000255.1:0-8459 GCA_035314765.1 Bryobacteraceae bacterium | reverse complement strand
TTTGGGTTGTGAAGTTGATGTATTCTCCGCCGGAGAGCGAGGCCAGCTCGGAGGCCGTATTCTTGCGGAGAGCGTTTACAAACGGCATGATTTGCTCCGGCAAGGCTAACCAAGGGGGCGGATCCGCATAAGTCTCCTTGGGCGCAGGCTCGCTGGAAGATCCGGACGGGGATGGCGCCAGTCTGGGCGGTGGTGGCGGATGGTCGCCATAGCGGAACCCGGCAAGAAACTCGTCCCTGGCGGGAGAAAACGCCACGGAGTAAATCACGGTGTCGCTGGTTCCCAATTCGGCGACCACGTCCTGAAGCTTCGAGCGGCTCCCATGATCGCGTGTTTCGGCGATCAAGAGGACGGCGCGCCGATAATGATTCTGCCGGCCCTTCAGCATCTTGATCGCGGCGTCCACCGCGTCGATGGTGACGGCCCGGAAATCGTCGCACGGCTTTAGTCGCGATAGCCCCAGATTCAAGGCTTCGGGACTGCTCGAAAAATCGCTCAGCACGTAAGGCCCGGCGCCGTAACTGATCACAGATATCTCGTGCGGTGAGTCGCCCACGATCGCGTCGATCATGGGGCTTTGTCCTTTCAGTTTGTGGAACTCCGATGCCGCATCTCGGCTGCATTGCACCAGCACAATGAGAGACAAGCCGGAGAAATCCGGATCGTCCACGTGCACAATCTGGCGCACGCCGTTGTCTTCTACCAGGAACTGTTCGGCTTTAAGGCCGTAAATGGCCCCGCCTTTTCGATTCTCAACCCGCGTTGGCAAGAAAACCACATTCGAGTGAACGGTGAATTTGGTTTTTTCTGGTTCGATTTGCCCCACGGCGGAAGCGAGCACGGCCGTGGCGATCAGGCAACTGCGCACGGGTTTGCCCACGTTACCTCGCCGCTACCTCCAGCACCGTTTCCCAGAGAAACCGCATCATCGCTGGAATCGAGCTTTCGAGCACCCGCTCCTGATCCGAGTGCGGCCCGTGCAACTGCATCTCACTCTCGTCGGTGACCGGACCCCAACCATACGCTTGCACGCCCTTGGCGCGCAGTTGCGCCATGTCGGTAGCCGCCGTCAGCAAGGCCGGAAGCGTGATCGCCTCGGGATACATGCGTTTCTGGGTACGCTCGATGGCTTGAAACATTTCCGTGTCCAGGCGTGAAGGAGGGCTCGGTTTGCGGGAGGAGTCGGTGGTGCCTCCGCGAACCACTTCCACCGCCGGATCGCCGATCACTTTGCGGATCTGCTCATAAAGCTGGTCCACGTTCTCGTCCGGGAGCATGCGTATGTCGAGCGTCGCCTCGGCTTCCGACGGAATCACGTTAGAGCGGAAGCCACCTTTGAAAATCGTCGGAACAATGGACGTGCGCAACACGGAGTAGTTGCTGGGCTCGTGCTCCAGAAGATAGCGTTGGATCTCGTCGGTCTGCGAGGCATCGGAGAGGTGATTGTAGCGGCGCGCGGCATCCGGCGGGCTGATGGTTGCCAGCCGTTCAAAGTACGCGCGTGTGGTGTCGTTCAAGCGCATCGGGGGCTGCCAGGATTGAAATTTCGCCACTGCCGCGGAAAGGTGCAGGATGGGGTTGTCGATCTTCGGGATGGAGCCATGGCCCGCCGACCCGTGCGCCACTAGGCGCGTGGTGCGCGGGGCTTTTTCGGTGGTGGAAATCTCGACGTAGCGCACCTTGCCGTCGTGCGCGGCCACGAATCCGCCTTCGGCCAGGGCGAACTCGCAGGCGATATCGCTCCAATGCTGGTTCACCAGAAAGTCGATGCCCGGCCCGGTGGTGCCCTCTTCGCCGGACTCGGCAACAAAGATCACATCGCGATTTAGGGGAACATGCAGACGCTTCAACATCAACAACAGCATCATCCCGGTGGCGACGTGCGGTTTGTCATCCGACGAACCGCGGCCCCAGATAAATCCGTCCTTATGGATGGCCGCGAATGGATCCACCGGCCACTTCTCTCTTTGCACGCCGACCACATCCGTGTGTCCGAGCACGGCGATGGGCTTCTTGGTGCCGTTGCCGCGCAGGCGCGCGACCAGGTTGGCCCGATTCGGATCGAGCGCGAACACGTGGACTTCAATGCCTTCTTTCTCCAGCAACGGCCGGAGATAGTTCACCGCTTGGGTCTCATTGCCGGGCGGGTTGCTGGTATCGATTTTCAGGAGCGCCGTGAAGTGTTCCATCAATTCGGCGTCGACTTGCATCCAATCTACCGGGTAGCGCTCCGCGGCCGGGGCCAGGCAGGCCCCGGTGAGCAAAATCAAGAGAAAACATCGCATGTGCTGATAAGGATATCAACCCGCCCGAACCGGCGGGTGCACAGGCTAAAGCTATGCCACGAGATGCTGCCGACTGCTTGAATCAACTAGCATCTCCGTCTAGCCCCGAACGTCAGTGAGGGGACCGGGTGCCGATCCCCTCACTAAGGAGGTGTGAAAGAATCGATCAAAGCATTTTTGCCACACAATGTCTTGTATCACTTGCCCTGTGCAAAACGGACCGAAAGTCGATTTTTTCACACCTTCTAACGTTCGGGGCTAGACATGGGTCAAACGTGGTTCGGAAAGTACAAACTCCAGCACAGGCTAAAGCCTGTGCCACGAGGTGTTAGTGACCATGTATAGCCCGTGTCATGTCGAGCCCCGAACGTCAGTGAGGGGATTGGGCGCCTATCCCCTCACTAACGTTCGGGGTTAGACATGGGTCAAACGTGGTTCGGAGATGTAGAAAACTCCAGAACCCGCCCGAACAGGCAGGTCTCTTTCTTGCAACCGAACGCTAATAGTTGAGTCTTTAACCTGAGACGGGTTTATGGACTTGCAACTCACGGGCAGAACTGCGCTGGTTACCGGCTCCACCGCGGGCATCGGATTGGCGATCGCGGTTAGCTTAGCGCGCGAAGGCGCCGTCGTGACCGTTAACGGCCGTACCGAGCAGCGTGTGAACAGCGCGTTACAACACCTCCGCGACGCAGTGCCGGAAGCCCGCGTGCTTGGAATCGCGGCAGACCTGGGGACTGCGGACGGAGCGCGCGCCGTGATCGATCGGCTTCCGGAAGTGCAGATTCTGGTGAATAACCTGGGCATCTATGACGCCACGCCCTTCGAGCAAACGGACGACGCGATGTGGACGCACATTTTCGAGGTCAACGTGCTCAGCGGCGTCCGGCTCAGCCGGCACTATTTGCCCCTGATGAAACAGAAGAACTGGGGGCGCGTCATATTCATTTCCAGCGAATCCGGCTCGCAGATTCCAGCGGAGATGATTCACTACGGAGTGACCAAGACAGCCCAGGTGGCGCTGGCGCGCGGCATCGCCGAAACTCTAGCGGGTACGGCGGTCACCAGCAACTCGATCGTCGTTGGCCCCACGGCTTCTGAAGGCGTGGGCAGCTTTATCAAAGATATGGCCGCCTCGCGAGGAGTCGACGCGTCGGTAGTGGAGAAGGAATTCTTCAAGACGGTGCGTCCAACGTCCCTTCTGCGCCGGCTGGAAACGCCGGAGGAAGTGGCGGCTTTGGTGACCTTTGTGTGCAGCCCGCTATCATCCGGAACCAATGGCGCGGCGTTGCGTGTGGATGGCGGCGTGGTGCGAGCAATATTTTGATGGGACGCGTGGATTTTGATAGGCGTGGTCGGGCTTTGCGGATGGGGACACAGCGGGATCGAGTCCGAATTCTCCCATCAAAATTATCGTAGCTGTGTCCCCTGGCGCTTGGCTTGAAGCAAGTTTTCGAGCGCGTATTTTTGCCAGTCTCAATAACTACAAGAGGAGAAGCCATGAAAGCGATTCAAGTGGATAAAGTCGGTGGCGAGCTAAAGCTCGTCGAATTGGAAATCCCGAATCCGCCGGCAGGCTGGGTGCGCATCAAAATCCGCGCCTGCGGCGTCTGCCATAGCGACAGCATGATGCTCACCGGCCTGTGGCCGGCCACCGCCTACCCGCGCATTCCCGGACATGAAGTGGCCGGCGTGATCGACGCGCTTGGCGAGGGCGTGCATCTCTGGAAGGTAGGCCAACCCGTGGGCGTCGGTTGGTACGGCGGGCATTGCGGCGAATGCATCGCGTGCCGCCGCGGAAATTTCGTCTATTGCCGCTTCGCCAAAATTTCCGGATTCACTCAGGACGGCGGCTATGCCGAATACATGGTCACTCCAAAGGAATCGCTGGCCTTGATCCCCGACGGGCTCCCGTTTGAAGAAGCCGGCCCGTTGATGTGCGCCGGTGTAACCACTTTCAATGCGCTGCGGCATAGCGGAGCGATGCCCGGCGATCTGGTCGCCATTCAAGCCATCGGCGGACTCGGGCACTTGGCGGTTCAGTTCGCCAGCCGAGCCGGGTACCGCACGGTTGCCATCTCGCGCGGCAAAGAAGCGGAAGCGTTGTCGCTGAAATTGGGCGCGCACGCCTATCTCGATTCCGATGCCGTGGACGCGGCCGCAGAGTTGCAGAAAATGGGTGGAGCCACGGTGATTCTCAGCACGGCCCCCAGCGGCAAAGCGATGTCGGGGATGATCGATGGATTGGGAGACGGAGGACTACTGCTGGTAATCGGAGCCGCGGGCGATCCCATTCAGGTCGCGCCCGCCCAACTGATTGGCCGCCAGAAGGAAATTAAAGGTTGGTATTCCGGTATCGCCACAGACTCGGAAGACACCATGAATTTCTCCGCCTTAACCGGCGTCAGACCTATGATCGAGACTTACCCGCTGGAGCAGGCTCCCGAGGCTTACGCCCGCATGATGTCGGGGAAAGCCACTTTCCGGGTCGTCCTGAATATATCCTAGAAGAGTTGTATGGCTAAACCTGTTTTGTTGACCGTGGACGACGATCCGGACGTTCTACGCGCGATTGAACGCGACCTGCGGAGCCGTTTCTCCGAGCACTATCGGGTGATCCGCGCCGATTCCGGCCAGGCGGCGCTAGAAACTCTGCGCCAACTGAAAACGCGCAGCGCTCCGGTCTCGCTCCTGCTGGCCGATCAGCGCATGCCGCACATGAGCGGCGTCGAGTTTCTGCATCAGGCCATGGCAATCTATCCCGACGCCAAGCGCGCCTTGCTTACAGCCTACGCCGACACCGACGCCGCCATCCAGGCCATCAATGAGGTCAAAATTGACCACTTCCTCTTGAAGCCCTGGGATCCTCCGGAGAACGAACTGTATCCGGTGCTTGACGATTTATTGGAAGATTGGCAGGCCAACTATCATCCTCCGTTTGAGGGCACGCGCGTTTTGGGTAATCGCTGGGATGCCCGCAGTTATGAGCTGCGGGATTTTCTGGCTCGCCACCACATTCCTTACCAATGGATCGATGTCGAACTGGCGGCCAGCGATCCGGAGGTAGCCCAGTTGATGGCTGCGCTCGCCGGAGAGCCACTGCGTTTGCCGGTGGTTTTGCTGAAGGAGGGAACGCGGCTGGATCAACCGAATACGACTCAATTGGCGGAGCAACTCCATCTACACACCACCGCTGAGAGCGATCAGTACGACCTGATTATTATTGGAGGCGGTCCCGCGGGTTTGGCGGCGGCAGTTTACGGCGCCTCTGAAGGATTGCGCACGGTGATGGTGGAGCGCGAAGCGCCGGGTGGTCAAGCGGCGCTCAGTTCGCGCATTGAGAACTATCTCGGATTCCCCTCGGGTCTCAGCGGCAGCGATCTGGCGCGGCGGGCGGTTACGCAGGCCAGGCGTTTTGGCGTCGAGATCCTGTCGCCGCTGGAAGCCATGTCCGTCCGGCTCGACGGGCAGTACAAGTTCGTCAGTCTCAGCAGCGGCGCCGAGATCTCCTGTCACGCGCTGCTCATCGCTACCGGAGTGCGGTGGCGCAAGCTGGAGGTGCCGGGCGCCGATCGCTTTCTCGATTGCGGCATGTATTACGGCGCAACCCCGGCGGAGGCCGTCTCGTGTAAGGATGAAGACGTGTACGTGGTGGGCGGCGCCAATTCCGCTGGTCAAGCCGCGATGAATTTCTCGAAATACGCGCGGCGAGTGGTGATGCTGGTGCGCGGAGATTCCCTTGCGGCAACCATGTCGAGTTACTTGATCGATCAAATCAAACAGACGCCAAACATCACCGTGGAATACAACACCCGAGTGATTTCGGTGCAAGGTGAAGAGCGGCTGGAACGCATCACCGTAGAATGCGGCGCCAGCGGTCAGCAAGATACCGTTGCGACTTCAGCGCTCTTCATCTTTATCGGCGCCACGCCGGATACGGACTGGCTGGACGGAGTGATGGAGCGGGACGAGCGCGGTTTCGTTCTGACCGGCCGCGACCTGGTGCGGAAGCCGGAAACCCGCAAGAAATGGCCGCTGGAGCGCGAACCGTGGCTCATGGAGAGCAGCGTTCCCGGAATCTTTGTGGTCGGCGATGTGCGGCACGGCTCGGTGAAGCGCGTCGCCTCCGGGGTGGGCGAGGGCTCCATCGCGGTTCAGTTCATCCACCAATATTTGAGCCAGGTGTGACATGCCACAGACGCTAACGCTGGTTGACGCTTTACGAAAAGTCAATATTCTCCAGGATCTGACCGACGCGCAGCTCCAATGGATCGCCGATCACGTGGAAGAACTGCACATCGCCACCGGAGGCGGACCGTTTCGCGAGGGGGAACCCGCCGACGCCATGTTCTTCCTGCTGGAAGGGGAGTTTCGCTTCCAGAGAGAAAGCGGCGGCGCGGACTCACCCGCATTTTTTGCGCAGGCCGGCGAAGTCACTGGCAAGCTGCCGTACTCCCGCATGGCAAAGTGGGGAGGCACGTCCCGAGCCACTACGCCGGTATGGGCCGCGCGGCTTCCGGACACCCACTTCGACGAGATGCTGCGGACCATTCCGGTTTTGAATCAGCGGCTGGTCAGCCTGATGGCCGATCGCATTCGCGAAACCACCCGAAACCAGCAGCAGACCGAAAAACTCACCGCTTTGGGCAAGCTCTCCGCTGGTCTCGCGCACGAGATCAATAATCCCGCGGCCGCCGCGAAACGCGCGGTGGGGGTTTTACGCGACGTGCTGGATCGTCTGCGTGACGCTAACCTGGCGATGGACAAGCAAGGCGTGACCTGCGAGCTGCGCAGGATGGTCACCACGGTCGAAGGCAATGCGATTCAACGCGCCAACTCCCCTGGCCCTCCCATGGACCGCCTGGAAGTTAGCGATCTGGAGCAGGAACTCGGCGAGTGGCTGGAAGACCGCAAAGTCGCCAACGCCTGGGAGCTTGCTCCCGGGATCGCCGAGGCAGGCGTGCGGCCTGAGCAACTGAGCGGCATGACGGAAAAAGTTCCTCCGCAAGCCCTGGGCCCGGTGCTCACTCGCATTTCTTCTACCGTCGCCGCCACTCAGTTGCTGAACGAGCTGCAGCATAGTCTCGATCGCATCACCGACCTGGTGTGCGCGATCAAAGAATACTCCTACATGGACCAAGCCCCGGTGCAGGAAGTGGATCTCCACGACGGCATCGAGAGCACGCTGACCATCATGGCTTACAAGCTGCGCAAGAATAACATCGAAGTGGTTCGCGATTTCGACCGCACTCTGACCAAGGTTTGCGCTTACGGAAGAGAACTGAACCAGATTTGGACCAATCTTATCGATAACGCCGCCGATGCCATGAAAAAAGGCGGCACGCTACGCATAAGCACGCGTCCGGCGGGGGTCGATGTTCTGGTAGAGATCGCGGACACGGGCTCCGGGATTTCGCCCGATGTGCAACAGCGCATCTTCGATCCGTTTTTCACTACGAAGCCGGTGGGCGAAGGCACCGGGCTGGGTCTCGACGCGGTAGTGCGTATCGTCCGGAAGCACCACGGCGATGTCCGGGTGCAATCGAAGCCCGGAGAAACAATTTTCACGGTTCGGCTTCCCAAGGCGGCGCCGTCCACGCGGCCGGACAGCGATTCGGCGCCCGATAAGGATTAATCTCTTGCCACTTTGCACTCACCTGGACCAGATTCGCGATGTGCGGCCCAACACCAAAGGCTGCGAAGAGTGTTTGAAGATGGGCGACATGTGGGTTCATCTGCGTTTGTGCAAGACCTGCGGCCACGTCGGTTGCTGCGACAGTTCGAAAAACAAGCACGCCACCAAGCACTTTCACGCGACCCACCACCCCATCATGCAATCGCTGGAACGGGGCGGGCACTGGATGTGGTGCTTCGTCGATGAGACTGAGGTGGCGGATTAGATCGGGATCCAGCTCATGAAGAACCGCTCCGTGCCGGCGGACATCCTGCTGCCGCACGTCACTTATCGCCATGTCGCCGATGCTATTGCCTGGTTGACCACTGCGTTTGGCTTTGAAGAGCACTATCGCTATGGCAGTGATCCGCTGGATGGCGCGCAGATGCATCTCGGCGACGCCTGGATCATGGTGCGCCGCGCACGGGGAGCCAGTTTAACTCCGGCGCAACTCGGCTACGGCACACAGAGCTTGACTATTTTTGTGGACGACGTGGATG
>DATFZA010000254.1:0-4646 GCA_035314765.1 Bryobacteraceae bacterium | reverse complement strand
ATCGGCAGCCGGACCATCCGGCTTTCAAATGGAGTGAATTTGATCATGAGAGCAACGTCCTGACGTCGGTAATGACTCCGGTCACGGCGGTGGCCGCGGCGGTCATGGGGCTGGCCAAAAAGGTCCGGCCGCCTTTGCCCTGCCGGCCTTCAAAATTGCGGTTGCTGGTAGACACGCTGTACTCGCCAGGTTGCAGTTGATCGCCGTTCATGGCAATGCACATGGAACAACCCGCCTCGCGCCAATCGGCGCCGGCTTCGCGGAAGATGCGGTCGAGGCCCTCCGCCTGCGCCTGTTCCTTGATGATTTGCGAACCCGGAACCACCATCATGCGGAGTCCGGCATGCACTTTGCGGCCTTTCATAATCGCCGCCGCGCTGCGCAGATCGCTGATCCGCGAGTTGGTGCAGCTTCCCAGAAAAACCACGTCGACCTTGTGGCCAACCAGCGGTTCGCCGGCCGGCAGATCCATGTAGCGAAGGGCCTTGGCCAGCGATTCGCGCTCGATCGGGTCGGAAACGGAAGCCGGATCGGGCACCGGCGCGTTGATCGAAATCCCCATGCCGGGATTCGTGCCAAACGTGATCATCGGCTCCAGCGTGGGGCCGTCAATCACGATGGACTTGTCGTGGGTCGCGCCGTCATCGGTGGGAAGCTGCCGCCAGCGCGACAGCGCGGCCTCCCAGTCAACGCCTTTGGGCGCGTACGGGCGGCCATGCAGAAACTGGAAGGTGGTGTCGTCGGGCGCGACCATGCCCGCGCGTGCGCCGCCCTCGATCGACATATTGCACACGGTCATGCGTTCTTCCATCGATAGTCGCGTAATGCCCGACCCGCAATATTCAAACACGCAGCCGGTGCCGCCGCCAATGCCGATGCGCGAAATCAGGTTGAGGATGATGTCCTTGGCCGACACGCCGGGCTTCAATGCGCCATCGACGCGCACTTGATAAGTCTTCGACGCTCGCTGCAGCAGGCACTGGGAAGCCAAGACATGCTCCACTTCACTCGTTCCGATGCCGAAAGCCAGCGCGCCAAACGCCCCGTGCGTGGAGGTGTGGCTGTCGCCGCAAACCACGGTCATGCCGGGCTGCGTTAGACCTTGCTCGGGCCCAATCACGTGACAGATTCCTTGCTTCTCGCTGTGAAAACCGAAGCAGGTAACGCCGAAATCGCGGCAATTTTGTTCCAACTGCTCCACCTGCGCCGCGGCTACTTTGTCCAGAATCGGCAAGGAGCGCGGAGTCGTGGGCGTCGAGTGATCGGTGACGGCGATGGTGAGATCGGGCCGGCGGACTTTGAGCCCGCGCCTGCGCAAACCGTCAAAAGCCTGTGGCGATGTTACTTCATGCACCAGGTGCAGGTCGATATAGAGAAGCGCGGGCGCGCCGGGCTGCTGGGCCACGACATGGTTGTCCCAAATTTTTTCGATAATCGTACGCGGTTGCATTACAGTGCCTCTACTACAGCATCTCCCACTTGCGACGTGGTGGCGGGGGGTCCAACCGGTTTCAGGTCGGCGGTGACGCGGCCGGAGTTCAATACCGCTTCCACCGCCTGATTAATTGCGGCGGCTTCTTCCTGGAGTCCGAAGCTGTATTCGAGCAACGCCGCAACGGAACCGATCGCGCCAAACGGATTGGCCTTGTTTTGTCCAGCGATGTCCGGCGCCGAGCCGTGCACCGGCTCATACAAACCAACAAACGCGCCTGAAGCCCGCTTGTCTCCCAACGACGCCGACGGCAGCATGCCGATAGAACCGGCCAGCACCGCGCCCTCATCACTGAGGATGTCTCCGAACATGTTTTCGGTCAGCACCACATCAAACTGGCGCGGGTTGAGCACCAATTGCATGGCGCAATTATCTACCAATAAATGATCCAGCGCGATATCCGGAAATTCCTTGGCCACTTGAATTACTACGCGGCGCCAGAGTTGCGAAACTTCCAGCACGTTGGACTTATCCACGCTGGTTACTTTCTTCCGCCGGTTGCGCGCCAGTTGAAATGCCATGCGCGCGATGCGTTCGATCTCCGACTGGGAGTATGACATGGTGTTCACCGCGCGCGGCTCCGGGCCATCCTCGTAGATGCCGCGGGGCGTCCCATAATAAAGACCGCCGGTGAGTTCGCGGACGATGATCATGTCCACGCCCGAGACCAACTCGTTCTTGAGTGGTGAAGAATTGAGCAGCGCGGTATAGGAGCGCACCGGCCGCAAGTTAGCGTAAACGCCCAGCAACCTGCGCAGGCCAAGAAGACCATTTTCCGGACGCTTATCGGGAGGCGCCGAATCAAACTCCGGCGCGCCGACCGCGCCCATCAGCGTGGCATCGGCTTCTCTCGCCAGCACGGCGGTCTCGGGAGGCAATGGATCGCCGGTTTTGTGGATGGCAATTCCGCCCAACAATCCTTCTTTGAGATTCAGTTTGTGCTGAAAGCGATCCGCCACGCGCCGCAGCACTTTGACCGCTTCGCAAGTGACTTCGGTACCGATACCATCGCCAGGCAGAATCAGCAGGTCAAGCTGCATCAAACGCTCGCCGCCGCACCCGCGGTCTGGCCAACCACTTCCTGAATCAACTGGAGAATCTCGTCGTTGCGGAGGCCCTTCTTGCGGTCCGCCAACGCGGTGAAACGTTCGTAAATCACGCCCAATTCTTCTTTCGAAAGCGTAAAGCCCAGATCGGCGGCGCGCTGATTCAGCGCGTGCCGTCCACTGTGCTTGCCCAGCACCAGCTTACTTTGAGGAACTCCCACGCTTTTCGGTTCCATGATCTCATAGGTGGTCCGTTCCTTCAGGTATCCATCCTGATGAATGCCGGCTTCATGCGCAAAGGCGTTCTCGCCGACGATTGCTTTGTTCGGTTGCGGCCCAAACGTGATCAAGCTGGTCAAGAGCTGACTCGCGGAATACAACTGCTCGGTGACAATCTTAGTCTCAAAGGGAAGCCGGTCAGGCCGTGTTTTGAACGCCATCACGATCTCTTCGAGACTCGCGTTGCCAGCCCGTTCGCCGATGCCATTGACGCAACATTCAATCTGGCGTGCGCCGGCTTGCACCGCCGCCAGCGAGTTAGCAACCGCAAGTCCGAGGTCGTCATGGCAATGCACGCTCACGGTTGCCGAATCACCCAGCAGCTTTACCATTCGCGCAATCAAGGCGCCATATTCATCGGGAACGCAGTAGCCCACGGTATCGGGATAGTTCACCGTTCGCGCGCCCGCTTCGACTACCGCGCGGGAGACTTGCTCCAGATACACTGGATCGGTCCGCGTGGCGTCTTCGGCGGAGAACTCGACATCGTCGGTAAACTCGCGCGCCAGGCTCACGGCCGCGGCAGCCTCATCCAAAACCTGAGCCTGCGATTTTTTCAGCTTGTACTTTAGGTGGATGTCGCTGGTGGCCAAAAAAGTGTGAATGCGAGGACGGCGGGCATGCTTCAGAGACGCCGCCGCGCGTTCGACATCAACGGTACAGGCGCGCGCCAGCGCGGCCACGTTGGCCCAGGGAAATTCGCGGCTGATGGCTTCGACCGCTTCAAAATCGCCATCGGAAGCGACAGGAAAACCAGCTTCCAAAATGTCCACGCCCAGCTCCACCAGCTTACTCGCCATGCGGAGCTTCTCGCTTACCGTCATACTGCAACCCGGCGACTGTTCGCCATCGCGCAGGGTCGTATCGAAAATGTAAACGCGGTTTGGCATCCCCCCCGAGTATGGGGTCGGTCTTGTAATTTAGCAAATTTATAATGCTATGATATGACATAAGAAAGACTGATGTCATAAGTGAGTTTTATGGAGTTGTATCCACTCAAAGTCCTCTTGATGGTAGCGAACGAGAAGAGCTTCTCCCGCGCTGCCGAAAAGCTGCTCCGCACCCAGCCCGCGGTGTCGCTGGCGATTCAAAAGCTGGAGTCCGATCTGGAAGAACGGCTGATCGACCGGTCGGGGAAAGACCTCTTGCTGACCGACGCTGGACGGATCGTGTACGACTACGCACGGCGGTTTGAGAATCTGGAAAGCGAACTACAGAATTCTCTGGCCGAGCTGCGCGACCATTCGGCGGGACGGCTCAGCATTGGCGCGAATGAGTCCACGGCTCTGTATTTGCTCGATCCTATTGAACAATATCGGCGGCTTTATCCCAAAATAAAAGTGCAAGTTCGTCGTACGTTATCCAGTAAAATTCCCGCGCAATTAATCGACGGCGAACTGGAATTAGGAGTCATCAGTTATGACCCGGAGGACGACCGCCTGGCATCCATCGTGCTCTACACTGATCATTTGTCGTTTGTGGTGTCGCCCAAGCACCGCTTTGCGGGGCGCGAGGAGGTCTCTATCTCCGAATTGGGCATGGAAACATTCGTCGCGCACAACGTTCTTTCGCCCTATCGCGCCGTGGTCGTGCGCGAGTTTCAGCGCCACAAGGTTCCGCTCAATATGGACGTCGAGATGCCGACGATCGAGACCATCCGCAGGATGGTGCAGCGCAATGAAGGCGTGGCGTTTCTGCCGCGCATGTGCGTGGAGACTGAAGTGAAGCAGGAGGCGCTGCGCGAAGTGAAAGTCACGGAGCTGACTGGCGTGGAGCGCAAAATCCGGCTGGTATATCCGGGCAAGCGCAGCTTGAGCCACGCGGCGAAG
>DATFZA010000253.1:0-10429 GCA_035314765.1 Bryobacteraceae bacterium | reverse complement strand
GGCGTTGCGCTCCACAAAACGGACTTTCCCAGAGCGGTTCCTATTCAGAGGACCAGCGAGGAATTGGCAGGGCACTTTGACGCCTACCTAATGAGCTTGGAACTTGCCGATAAAGACGCCGAGAAACAACGCGGGCTGATGATCTACGACAAGTCACGACATGAAAAGACCGTGCAAGGGTTAATGAACCAATATCGAACGACTGGAGCCAGATTTGGCACGATCAAGCATCTGGCCGAAGTCCCCCTATTTAGCGATTCCAAGATCACGCGCATGCTCCAGATGGCCGACTTCGTAGCCTATGCAATCTACCGTCGTTACGAGACTCAAGACGCCCAGTTCTTTGACATGCTGCTACCAAGATTCAATCAGCAAAGCGGAGTACTTCATGGACTGATGCACCTTGACCTCAACTACAGAGAGTGCTACTGCCCTGCCTGCCTCTCTCGCCGCTCCTCCGGGTCGGCATAAATCAATCAACGCAGTTTAGGACACTACGGCTGGCAGCCAGTCAACCGTACTAAGGTCTCTTTCGCGGTAAACTTCTAGCGGCGTCATCCGTTTATAGTAGTGAGGGTTATCGCCGATGAAGTTTCGCGCTGTTGCCGCCTTTCTGGCGCTGGCTACAATTGCTTTTCCGGCTTCCGGGCCGGACGAAGCCAAAGCCAAACTTTTCCACGCCAAGCTCGATAAAGACGAGCAGATCCTCCACGCCCTCGACCGGCTCACCTTCGGCCCTCGGCCCGGCGATGTGGAACAGCTTCGCGCGTTGGGCTTGAAGAAATGGATCGACCTCCAACTTCACCCCGAGTCTATCCCCGAAAATCCGGTTCTTGAGGAAAAGCTCAAACCGCTGGCCTCGCTGGATATGAGCGCTCTGCAAGTAGTGCAGCATTATCCGTCGCCGCAGCTTATTCGATCCATCGCCATGGGCAAGGAAAAGATGCCCGAAGACCCGCTGCTCCGGGCCAGCGTCACGCGTCTGGCCGCCCGCTACAAGGCCAAGAAGGACGATAAGAACGCCGATCCCAATGCCGATATGGAACCGCTGAAACCACTCGAGGAACTGCTCGACGCCGCCCAAATCAAGACGCTGAACAGCGGCACCTTGGACGAGAAACGCTTGTTGCTAGCTTCCTTTCAGGGAGAGCAACTGGACGATCTGATCATCGCCCTTCCTCCCAAGCTGCGCGGCCAACTGGTCAATGCCGCGTCCACCGAAGTCCGCCGCAAGCTGCTGCTGATGCAGAATCCGCAAGCGGTGATTTCCTACGACCTGGTGGTTTCCAAACTCGAACGCGCCATTTACAGCAACCGTCAACTGGCCGAAGAACTGGACGATTTCTGGTTCAATCACTTCAACGTCAATTACGACAAAGGCGCAGACCGTTTTGAAATTCCTACGTACGAGCGCGAGTCCATCCGGCCTTACGTGCTGGGGCGTTTCCGGGACCTGCTGGAAGCCACTGCCAAGAGTCCGGCGATGCTCTTCTATCTGGACAATTTTCAGTCCGTTCGCCCGGACATCGACGCCAAGGCCAAGGGCAACCGTCCCAAGCGCGGCCTCAATGAAAACTACGCCCGCGAACTGATGGAACTGCACACGCTGGGCGTGAACGGCGGCTACACCCAGCACGATGTCATTGAAGTGGCCCGCTGCTTTACCGGTTGGAGCATTGAAGAACCGCGCAAAGGCGGCGGCTTTATCTACAAAGACAAAGTTCACGACAAGGGCGAGAAGATCGTCCTGGGACACGTAATTCCGGCGGGCGGCGGTGAGAACGATGGAGAGCGGGTGTTGGATATCCTGGCCGCGCATCCGTCCACTGCCCGGTTCATCTCCCGGCAGCTGGCACAGCGCTTTGTGGCCGACAACCCTCCGCCGGCGCTGGTCGAAAAGATGGCCAAGACGTTTCTCGAAAAGCGCGGGGACATCCGTGAAGTGATGAAGACCATGCTCAGCCAGAAAGAATTCTGGTCGCAGGGCGCCTATCAAGCCAAGGTGAAGACGCCGTTTGAAATGGTGGCCAGCTCCGTTCGCGCTCTGAATGGCGACGTGACGGACGCGTTCGCTCTCAGCAATCAGGTGTCGAATCTGGGCGAACCGCTCTATCGCAAACTCGAGCCCACCGGCTACTCTAATCTCAACGCCGAGTGGGTCAATTCGGCGGCGCTGCTCGGGCGAATGAATTTCGCTCTGGCCCTGGCTCAAAACAAAGTGGCGGGCGTCAAGGTGGACGCGGCCCGCTTCTCCTCAGACCCAAGAGAGATCGCGCGGATTCTGCTGTTCCGCGACCTTTCCGTTCCCACACAAACGGCGATTGCCAAGGCACTCGAACAACAACAGAAAGACAAGACCCCGTCGCCAGCAATGCTGGCTGGGTTGGTGATTGGCTCACCGGAATTTCAGCGCCGCTAGAAGGTAACAAAAATGACGACACGACGTGGATTCATGAAGGGCTCTGCGCTGGCGATATTCGGCGTCGGCGCCGCGCCAGCCTGGCTGTCGCGATCGGTGTATGCCTCCGGGCTGACGCCCGGAAAACGCAAGAAGGTGCTGGTGGCGGTGTTCCAGCGCGGCGCGGTCGACGGCCTGAACGTCATTGTTCCCTACGGCGAAAAACGCTATTACGACCTGCGGCCGTCGATTGGGATTCCCGCCAACGCAGTGGTCGACCTCAACGGATTTTTCGGCTTGCATCCCGCCCTGGCGCCGCTCAAGCCGATGTGGGATTCGCATAGCCTGGCGATTGTCGACGCCGTGGGCTCGCCCGATCCCACGCGCTCTCATTTCGACGCACAAGATTACATGGAATCGGGCACGCCGGGTCTCAAGGCAACCACGGCAGGCTGGCTCAACCGCGCGCTTCCGAACGAAACCGGCAAGCTCTCGCCGGTGCGCGCTGTGAGCGTGGGCTCCAACCTGGCGCGCACGTTGCGCGGCCCCAACAACGCCATCGCGGTCGGCAATTTGAACGACTTCCAAATCCAGAATGCCGTCGGCTCGGCCACGTTTGAGAGCATGTATGAGAACTCGCTCGACACCACGCTGCATGGCACCGGCCGGGAGACGTTCGACGCGGTGAAGATGCTGCAGTCGATCCAGAAACAAACCTACACACCGGCCGCGGGCGTCGAATATCCGAAGGGCAAGTTCTCGCAGAGTTTGCAGCAGATCGCGCGGCTCATCAAGGCGGAGGTCGGCCTCGAAGTTGCTTTCACGGACATCGGCGGTTGGGACACGCACGTCAACCAAGTCGGAGGACAACCCGTGGACGGCCAGATGGCCAATACGCTCAAAGATTTTGCGCAATCACTGGCCGCGTTTTACCGCGACCTGGGCGACCACATGGCCGACGTCACAGTGGTCACCATGTCCGAGTTCGGCCGCACCGCGCAAGAAAACGGCAATCGCGGAACCGACCATGGACATGCCAACTATATGCTGGCATTCGGCGGCGCCGTGCGCGGCGGCAAAATCTACGGCGAATGGCCTGGCCTGGCGGAAGACCAACTCTACGAAGGCCGCGACCTCGCTCTGACCACCGACTTCCGCGACGTTTTGGGCGAACTGGTAGCGGGCCATTTGGGCAAGCGGAACCTCGGCGCCGTGTTCCCCGGCTACCAGCCGAAGTTCCGCAATCTGCTCGGGTAGAGACCGGTCTTTGTGGGGCGAACCCCCCGGTTCGCGCCGGACCCCCTGGTCCGGCTCCGTGCAGGCTTTCTTAACTTCCCCGTCGCAAGTCGAGCAGCGCAAATGGCGCTGGCCCGCGCTCTTCGAAAATGAGTTCCTTGTCGATTTCCTCTCTGTCCTGACGGAATCGCGAGCGGACATACCACGCGATGAGAACCATAGCGATGAGCGGCGTCACGCGAACCGGATTTGACAATGCCTGATGCTCCAGCGTCGAAGTCAGCATCACGAACACAAAAAATCCGAGAACGTAGGACAACGCGGCCAGGACCGCGGAATCCTGGAAGGGCGGAAACGTACACGTGAAGGGAATCTTGCGAAAGCGGAGAAGCAGTATTTCGGTAAGGAGCACCGACCAAACGGCGACCACGACTGCATGCGGGATTCCAACCCGCCAACCCCACAGGTATCCGTACACCGGAAGGACCGCCACCAACACCGGAAGAGCCAGAATCAATATCAGTTTGCGAGCCAGCGAAACACATTCATTCGTGGCCTTGTCTACGCACATCCGGAACACCCAATTGGCCGGCAGCTCGCTCGGAATGTCAAACGCAAAGCGAACGGCGAGGATCGAGCAGTAGCTCAGGACCAATGGAATCGCTAGAACTTCGGACGATGGAAGTCCACGCTTCTCAAGCGGGTTGCCGTTATACGACGCGAAGAGGAGTTGGGAAGCCGTGACGATGGCAAAACCCAGAAAACCTCCCAGCAGCAGACCATGCCGTTCGCTACGCAAAAGAGTTTTGATCGCGAATCGGTAGCCGGCGCGCTGAAACGGACTCCTTAGTATCGTTAGGTCAAGGACATAATAAATCCAAGAAAAACGCCGGCCACCGTGCGCCGGCGTGGAATCCACGGCTTCGGGAATTCGGATGAAACGCCTCCGGTAGCTGACGGCGTAAATCGCCGTAGCGGCCACCACCACGCTTGCTGTACCTATCAAAGCTAGCCGCCCCAGTGAGGCCAGCGGCGGGCTCGCCTTGCCGCGAATCAATTGACATAGACCCAGGAACCACACCGGAGGCAAGAACCTAACCGCGGTTCCCGGCAACCGCCCCAGCATGGAGGGAACGGCGAAGCTGGTCGCGAGCATTGCTACCAGGCACGCCATGATTGTTCCTCGCAAGTAAAGCGATGCCTTCCGGAACGCCGCATGCGGCAGTGCGACCAAAAGCACGCCGATGGTTGCGATTACCGCGAAGAAGCCGAACAGGCTTGCCAGACCTACGACCACCGCGTGCACCCAGACAAATCGGACGAAGAAGCCGAATGCGTTCTGCGAAGCGCTCACGATGATCGGAAACAACAGTGCGGAAACTGCGTTGACGTCAATCGCCAGCAGCATCGCCAGCAAAAGAATGGCCGCCATGTTCGCGAGAAAAATATTCCGCATCGGGATGGGAAGCGGAACCAGATTTGAATAGTCGCGGCGATCGGGAAAGACGCTATCCCAGCGCCATACGGCCACCGCCCCTGTCACCATCATCGAAAGCACAATAAAAAAGTATTCGTCCGGAAGCGCCCCGGAGAGTGGATCGAAGACGTGCTGGCCGCGCATCCATTGCAGCAATGAGGAGTACTTCTCGAACAACAGCATCGAGTAGAAACCGCCAGGCAGGGCCAAGAGAGCTAGGGCCAGCCCGATACTGACGTCCACTTCCCCTTCCGCGGAATCGTTACTTCCGTGGAAGACCCGGCCGGCGAACAGCTGAACAAGACGCAGGAAAGGCCCTCGGGAATGCGGACGCGGAACGGTCACCCGGCGCTCATTACGCCGGCGATGTCTCGCGCGATTTTGACAGTGTCCACTTCCTCGACCAAATGCATAAAGGTCCGCTCCAGGGAAGAGTGCTCCATGTCATTTTGAATAGCGTCGGTTGTGTCATACGCCAGCACGTCGCCCTTGCGCAGGATCAGAAGGTGGGAGCACACCTGCTCCACGACCTCCAGAACGTGTGAGCAATAGAATACTGCCTTTCCTTGCTGTCCCAGCGTCTTGATCAAGTTTTTCAAAACCAGGGCGGTCGTCACATCGAGACCCGAGAGAGGTTCGTCGAAGATCAACAATTTCGGGTCGTCCATCAGCGCCGCGATCAGCAGGATACGCTGCCGCATTCCCTTCGAGTAGGAAGCAATCGAGGCATGCCTGTGCGAATGCAGCGAGAACAGATCGAGCAATGCATCCATCTTTCGCTTCAGGCTCGAACGAGGCATCCCACGGAGCGTTCCCACCAGCTCCAGGTATTCGCGGCCGCTCAAGTAAGGATAGAGGTTAGGTTCTTCGGGCACGTAGCCCAGGCATTTTCTAAAGCCGGCGAGGTCTTCCTGGATATTCCGGCCCTTGAATAAGACCGTTCCCCGCGTTGGTTCCAGCAGCCCGATCAACATCTTCACCGTGGTGCTCTTGCCTGATCCATTTGGGCCCAGGCAACCCAACACTTGCCCCGCGGAGAGCGAAAACCCCACATCCTTGACGGCGGTCACCGACGAATAAGACTTGGTTAATTGTCTCGCCTCAAGCACCGGGACCTTCGGATGAACAGGCGTCCACTTCGACTAGGACACCGCCTCCAGCCAGAAAGTTCCTGGAATGCCAAAAAAAGACCGGTCACAGCTCTCGAAAATTCTCCCAACCCCACCCCCGTCAAGACTTACGTCGAATTCCGCCATCCCCGCGGAGCCGTTTTTCACCCCTCGCCTGCTATCGTCATAGCGAAAGGACTCAACCCATGCAAACCGGTCCACGTACTGCCGAAGGCAAAGCCGCTTCCTCCATGAACGCCATGTCTCATGGACTAACCTCGAAAATGGTCGTTCTCCCCGGCGAAGACCCTGCCCAATTTCAATTTCTCCGTCGCGCTCTGCTCAAAGAACATGATCCCGTCACGCCCACCGAGAAGTTGCTGGTCGAAGAAATGGCCCAAGCTCACTGGCGCCTGGAGCGCGTCCGCCGCCGGCAGGACGAGGCCTTCGAGTCCGTGAAGCTCGACACCCAGCTACTTGCTCTGCTCCATCGTTACGCCACCGGCTACGAACGCGCCTTCTTCAAGTCGCTAGAAACGCTCAAGAAACTCCAGCGCGAACGGCTCGCAAAACCCAAGCAACCTTTCGTTTCGCAGAAAGCCGAGCGCGAGGCTCTCTTCAAAATGATGGATGCCATCACGGCGCCGCCGGGCCCGCCTCTGGACTTAGAGAACGTCGAGGATATCGCCGCGCCAGGCGCCGCCTGACTAACGAGCGTCGCGGCGCACAGGGCAAGAACGAAACGGAGTGCGACCGTTTTTCGATCCTGTGCCACCCAACGCTATTCGATCAACCGTCTGTCTAGCCCCGAACGTAAGTGAGGGGATCGGCACGCGGTCCCCTCACTTACGTTCAGGGCTAGATTCCAGAGGCCGATTTTTCAAGACGCCTCTGGGCGCGTCCCACGCCGCGCCGTCTTTCCCAACATGTTGATGTAGACCGGCCAGTAGGAAGCAAGTGAACCCGAGGCGCCCCAGCCAGCGCCTCCTGGAGTTTGTACATTTTCTGCACAGACCAAAGTCCGTGCCACCTTGGCTGCCTCGTAGCACAGGCTTCAGCCTGTGCTGAGGCGCCCTGGCGGGCGCCTCGCTTGCATCGGCGATCCGCCGCCTGATTCAGCTACTCGACCGCCAGCACTTGTCCATGCAATGAGCGAACCCGCGGCGTCACGCTGTTTCCGCTTCCCGCGGTCCCGGTGATGGTCACCTGAAACACTCCCAAATTGCCGAACGCAAATTGGTAGGTGTTGGCGCCGGGATTTGGTCCCAACGTGAACAGGATCAGGCGCAGGTTGGGAAAGAACAGGTCTTCGGTGAGCGCGATGGAACCGCCGCCGGAAACAACCTTGCTTTGGAACGCCAGCGTCGCGTCATCGGTGATCGGATAACCAATCGAATCGGTGACGCGAAAATACAGAGGTTCCACTGAGCCGACCTTGTCGGAGGCGGGAGTCCCGTTCAATTCGAACAGGGAGTAGGGCACATACGGCGGGACGCCGTACCAATAAGGCACGTTAGCCGAGTTGGTCGATTTACTGGGTTGGATAGAGACTAAGCCCTGATACTCTCCAGGAGCGAGGGGATTCGAGGTGGTCCAGAAGACGTAAATCGTCTTCGTCTGTCCTGGCGCCATGGTTACCGCCTGAGTGCTGGCAGCGTCATCGCCCGTGGAATCGGTGCCGAACTGGACCGGCGGCGCGCCGTCGTAGGGGATCGCGGAAACTGTAAATGTGTCCGGGGTCGTTCCGACGTTGGTCAGGGTCAATTGATTGAAGTCGCCGGTGCTTGCTCCTCCCAACGTGCCGTTACCCACGCCGAAGCTGATGGAGGTGGGATAACTGGTGACAGAATTCTGCAAGGCCGTATCGAGGTTCAAGTACCCCGCTCCCGTCCTCTGCACACGCTCGACCCAGCCATCGGTAGAACGGGAAAAAGGCGTCGCCGAGTTGATAATCAGCGACCGGTATTGATCCACGGTCAAAAAGGGGCGAAAACTGCGAACCACGGCAACCGCGCCGGCCACGAGAGGAGAGGAGAAACTGGTGCCAGACGCGGAAAGGAAGCCGGTCGAGGAATACAACGGTCCGGTGGGATCCAGGGTTTCCGCCGCCATATAGAGATCCGTTCCGACGGCGCTCAGGTCCGGCTTGATGGTGAGGTCATAGTTGGGTCCCTGGCTGCTGAAGGACGCGAGCGTATTGAAGGCTTCGGGATAGGAAACTCCGTTGAACACGATTGTCGCCATGGGCGGCGCGCTGGCCTTCGCGATGGCGGCTTGAATCGACAGACCATCGGCGTGGCTGACGGTGGCTAACGGCAATGTTGCGGTTCCAGCACTGGCGGCGAAGATGGCGGGCGCCGAAGCCGCGGCGTAGATGATGGCGCCGATGGCGCCGCCGGCTTGCGCGTCGTTCAGCTTGGTTTGGAACGTGCAAGTCCCGCGGGAAATCAGAACGATTTGACCGGTGGCGCTGCCTGCCGCGAGCGGAGAACAGGCCAGAGCGGTGGGATCAAGAGTGGCTACATCCAACAGGGGGGCGGAAAGCGTCGCGGTATTGGACGATAGGCTGCCTGGATAGGCTTGATAAGGAGTGCCACCCGCCACTGAAACCGAACCGGCGAGAAACCGGCTGTTTTGTATTGCGCCCACGGCGATGGAACTCGCGGTGGAGGCAAAGCCGCCCATGGTGTTCAGACCTGGACCGCTATTGCCGGCCGAAGTGACAAAAACAATTCCAAAGCTGGTCAGGCGAGCGATCGCGATCGCGTCAGCCGAGTCAGGCGGGGGAGGGAATTGGAAGGGGGATCCAAAGCTCAAATTGATGACGTCCATGCGATCGCCGAGCGCGTCGTCCATGGCTTTCAAGATCACGTCGTCGCTAGCGTTGCCACTATTGCCCGCCACGATCTTGTATCCGCCGATCCACGCTTTTGGCGCCACGCCGGTGATGGTGGCGTACGGACCTGCGACCGTCTCGCCGGCCGCGCACATGGCCACCATCGTGCCGTGACCATAGCGATCCTGGGCATCATCGGGGGTTGATTCCATATAGATGTTTTCATAACTGCGCGCCACGATAATTTTGTTGGTGGTCAGCGCCATGTTGGCCGTGGAAGACGCCAAGGGAAACCCCGGCGGAACTATGAGCGTGGAATCCTGGAATGCCGGAAGTTTGGGCGATATGCCGGTGTCGAGGATCGCGATCTTGATGCCGGCGCCGGCCCTGGCCTGACCGCCGAGAATATTGTTCCAGGCATCCGGCACATTGTGAATGGGCAAGGCATGATCGAGATCTACCGTGTACTGATAAACCGGATAGACTTTCTTGACGCCCGGAATCGCGGCGATCGCCGCAGCCTCGGAATCGGGCGCGGTGATAATCAGCGCATCGAACAGGCTGTCCATGGACGACAGCACCTTGGCTCGATGCCGCTCAATCAGCGGCCGGACGCGCGCCTGCTCGGTTTGAATCTGCGCAGCCTTGTCGCGCAAAGCCGCCCGGCCTTTGGTTCTCACCTCCGCGCCCAGCGGGGCGCCGGTGAGTTCAACTATGTACCTGCCGGGGATTACCTGCGCATGCGCAGCAACCGTCCACAGCATGATTGGAAAAGCGAGCCGGAGAATTCTCATTTGACCTCCCTAAAAACGCATGAAATCGACTGTATCACATTCGGCATTCGAGGAGCTTATGCGCGCAAACGCCGCAACAAATTCGCCATCTCGATCGCAGTCAGGGCGGCATCCGCGCCTTTGTTGCCGGCTTTGGCGCCAGCCCGGTCGATCGCCTGCTCCACGGTGTTGGTGGTGAGGACGCCAAAGGCGACCGGAATTCCGGTGTCCTGTTGCACCGCGGCCAGCCCAGCGGCCGCATGTCCGGCCACGTAGTCGAAGTGTGGCGTGTCCCCGCGAATCACCGCGCCCAACGCGATGATGGCGTCGTGCCGCTTCTGCTGCGCCAACACTCTCGCGGCCAAAGGCAGTTCCCATCCGCCGGGAACCTTGACGATCTCCACGTCGTCCAGGTTGGCGCCCGAGCGGGCCAGCACGTCGCACGCTCCGGCCAATAAGCGGTCGGTGATAAACGCGTTGAAGCGCGCCACGACAATCGCAAATCGCAAGCCCTGAGCGTTGAGTCCGCCTTCGGTGGGAACAGACATGGGATAATGAAGAGTTAAACGCCCCATTCTACCGCATGGATCCCAGCCACAT
>DATFZA010000252.1:0-4130 GCA_035314765.1 Bryobacteraceae bacterium | reverse complement strand
ATCGGATCGTGTGAAATCACGATCACATTGTCCTTGGTCACCTGCATGTCCATTTCGATCGCGTCGGCGCCGGCCGCGATGGCAGATTCGAAGGAAGGCAGCGTATTTCCCGGACGCATTCCGCCCGCTCCCATCTCGCCTTGCACCTGGATCGTCCCCGGCGCGATTGTGCCCGCGCGGCAGTCCGCCAGCGTGGCCAGCAGCGATAACCCTAGGAACGCTATTCGAAGCATGACGGGAGTATATCCCGGAGACGTTAAATCTGTGTGGCTGGCTTAACTCACAACAAGACCGGCAGTGTAGTTTTGGTGAGCGCCAATCCCCTCACTTACGTTCGGGGCTAGACAGGGCTAGACGTTGAAGCTCACCCCGAATCAGATCGATCCGGCCACCATCGACCCGGACAAGGGCTAGACGGGAGGTGCTGCTGATGAAGCAGTCTGACCGAGCTGGTCTGGTGATCTACGATGCCGCCCCGGCGCGCAGCCGGTAGCCCACGCCCGGTTCGGTGACGATATAGCGTGGACGCGCCGGATCGGCTTCCAGCTTTCTTCGAAGATTGCTGATGTTCACGCGTAATAGATGATGAGAATCTTCGTAGTGCGCTCCGCCCCATACCTCGCGGACCAGCTGGCTGTGTGTCAGCAGCCGGTTCGCATGGACCACAAAAGCTTTCAGCAGACTGTACTCTGTCGGCGTCAGCGGCACGTCTGACTCGCCGAGTCGCACGATCCTTTCCGTAAGATCGACCGTGAGATCGCCTATCACAAATACGGGTTCGGCGTCTGGCCGATGGGCGCGGCGCAACGCGGCTCGCATGCGCGCCCGTAACTCGCCGGTTCCAAAAGGCTTGGTGAGGTAATCGTCGGCGCCGGCGTCAAGCGCGGCGATCTTCGCGGACTCCTCTCCCTGGACGGACAGAATAATGATCGGAGTTTGCGTCCAGTCACGCAGGGAGGCGGTTACCTGTGTTCCTTGAAGGCCAGGGAGACCAAGATCGAGAAGGATGATATCCGGGCGGAATGCCGGAACAATCTGCAAGGCATCTTCGCCCGTGGGGGCTTCCCGGACCGAATAGCCGTGGGCGGCGAGCGAAGCGTGGAGAAACCGGCGGAATCCGGGTTCGTCATCGACGATGAGAACGCGTGGTCCTGCGTCATTCATTGGCTTGTACCTCGGCGGTCCCTCATGCCTCTACGGGAAGAAAAAAGGCGACTTCCGTTCCTCCCTGGGCGCGGCGGCTGGCCCAGATCCGCCCCCCATGGGCGCTCACGAATCCCTCGCAAATCGAAAGGCCCAAACCAAGCCCGTGCGGTCTGGCGGCCGTTGCGCCACGGAAGAACTTCTCAAACACCCGTTCCAGATCGTGCTCCTCAATACCGGCTCCGGAATCGGCAACGCGCATTTCCAAGCCACCCCGATTCAAGTGCGCGGTTATTTCGACGGGGGCGTCCTCGGGAGAATAATTCAACGAGTTGTCCACCAGGTTCGCCAATACTTGGACGATCAAAACCTGGTCCATTGGCACGAGAGGAAGGCCGGGAGCGATCGCGATCGAGAATGTGCGTTTGCGGGCCGGTTCCCCGAGTTGCTCCAAGGCCGCTCCAACCACGTCACACACATCACAAGGGGTTCTTTTCACATGAATCGCGCCGCCTTCCAGCCGCGAGGCGTCCAGCAAGTTTTGGACCAGCCGGTTCAGCCTGGCAGCTTCGTCTTGCGCGGTCTCCAGAAGCCGGCGCCGGGTCGAAGCATCCAAATTCGCTTCCTCTTCTAAGACGGTGTTTAGCACGCCCATTACTGAGGCGATCGGCGTCCGCAAGCTATGAGAGATCGAATTGAGGAGGGCGGTTTGAAGCTGGCTGGATTCCTGAAGGGCAACGGTATCCCCCGATGTTGGCCGGGCCTTATGTCTGGCTGGTTGCGCATAATGCCCACGAGACGGCCCAGGAAACTGTTTGCCGGACAGCATCAGCAGAGTCACGAGAATGCCGGCTGCCAGTATATACCATGCGTCGCCAGCCACAAACCGCCCGAAGTAAAGGACAAAGGCGACGGTAACGGCGCTCAGGACGGCCGCCGTTCTGGCGCGCGGAAAATGGTCCGGCATCCTGCGCGAGAGTGACATGTTTAATCGCTGGCTGCGATCCGTCATCGGAGATAAGATGAATCCGCCGGATATTCAGTTGCAGCCTTGGTGATTACCTGGGGATCGGCGGCTGTCCTGCCAGCATGTAAAAATTCCGGGAACCAAGCTTTCTTGACGCCATCTTGACGGGACTTTATCTAAAGTAAGATTCAGTTTCATTCGTGCCAGGCGCGTGGGGCGCCGGCGTGTAGTGCTATCGTCACGCCTGACCGGGTTGCGAAGCAGATGGCCCAAATATTTGGTCGAAGCTCCAACAGCATTGCGAAAATCTCCATCGCAGCCGTCTTGCTAACCGGAGGCTGTGTCTTGTGGGCCGCCTATTCGATCAACGCCGGATCTTTTGTCACCGGCGTGGGCATCGCCCACGATCAGCCAGTTCCCTTTAGTCACAAGCACCACGTCGGCGACGACGGCATCGATTGCCGCTACTGCCACACGTCGGTAGAGACGTCGAACTTCGCCGGGATTCCGCCTACCGAGACTTGCATGAGCTGCCACTCGCAGATCTGGACCAACGCCGACATGCTGGAGCCGGTGCGCGCAAGCTTCCGTACCGGTAAGTCCCTGGAGTGGATTCGCATTCACGACCTGCCGGATTTCGTTTACTTCAACCACAGCATCCATGTGAACAAGGGGATCGGGTGCTCCACGTGCCACGGACGTCTGGACGAGATGCCGTTGACCTATAAAGTGAATACGCTCTACATGCAGTGGTGCATTGAGTGTCACCGCCATCCGGAAAGAAACGTCCGGCCGCGAGAGCAGGTTTTCAACCCAGCCTACATCACGCCGGCTCCGGATCAGGACGAGATCGGGCCGAAGCTGGTAGCTGAATACAAAATCCAGAGTTTAACGGATTGCGTGACTTGTCACCGGTGAACAAAATGCGAAAGGATATTTCTCAATCCGGGCCGCAATACTGGCGAAGCATGGAGGAACTGGCGCAAACGCCAGAGTTTCGCGCGTTTGTCGAGGATGAATTTCCTAATCGCACGCCGGATTGGAACGACGCGGCATCCCGGCGCAAATTCCTGACCTTAATGGGTGCGTCCATCGCCTTGGCGGGTTCCTCCGCGTGCACGGTTCAGCCGAAAGAAATGATCGTGCCGTACGTGCGGCAGCCGGAGGATTTCATTCCCGGAAAGCCTCTGTTCTATGCGACCGCGGTAACCTTTGGCGGAATCGCAACCGGGTTGCTGGTGGAAAGCCACCTGGGGCGGCCGACCAAGATCGAGGGCAATCCACAGCATCCCGCGAGCCTGGGCGCCACCGACGCGCAAATGCAGGCCAGTGTCCTGACGCTCTACGATCCGGACCGCTCAAAGACGGTAACGCGCAACGGATACATCAGTGGTTGGGGCGAGCTGATTACCGCGCTGACGGCTGCGCGCGAGGCGGCGAAGGCGCAGAAAGGCGGCGGCTTCCGGTTGCTGACGGGAACCGTGACTTCGCCTACGCTGGCATCGCAAATTCAGGATTTTCTGACGGCCTTTCCGGGGGCGAAGTGGCATCAGTACGAAGCCTGCGGGCGGCATTCGGCGCGCGCCGGAGCGGTCGCGGCGTTTGGGCAGCCATTCAATACCATATACCGCTTTGACCGCGCCGATGTGATCGTGTCATTGGACGCCGATTTTCTGTGCTCGGCCATACCAGGCAGCTTGCGCTATGTGCGCGACTATAGCGCCAGGCGCCGCGCGGCCGCGGAAAATCCCAGTGCACGGCCGCCGCGTCTCTATGTGGCCGAGGGCACGCCTTCCATCACCGGCGGCATGGCGGAACACCGGTTTCGCATGCGGACGTCCGAGGTGGAACCCTTTGCGATGGCGCTGGCGCAGGAGCTCAAGACGCCCGCCAGCGGATCGAGCGGCGCCGTGAAAGCTATCGCCAAAGATCTCAACGCCAGTCATGGCGCAAGCATCGTGATCCCTGGCGAGTATCAACCTGGATCCTCCGTTCACGCGATCGCTCATGCCATGAATCA
>DATFZA010000251.1:0-10270 GCA_035314765.1 Bryobacteraceae bacterium | reverse complement strand
GCTTCATCCTTGCCGGCAATGACTACGCGAGCGCCTGCCAGCAGCGGGGCAAACAGTTCCAGACCGGCGATGTCAAAGGACAGCGTGGTCACGGCGGCCAGCGTGTCGGCCGGATGAATTCCCGGACTCTTGATGACCGCGCACAGCAGGTTGACCAGCGCTTGTTGCGAAATGACCACGCCCTTGGGAGTGCCCGTTGAGCCGGAAGTATAGATGGCGTAAGCCGCCTGACTCGGGTCGGCGGTCAAAGCGAGATTGGAATTTTCCCGCTCACGGATGTTCTCCGCTTCGGCATCGATCGGAAGCGTGGGGGCGGAGAAATCGGCAATGTTCGCCAGTGCGCTCTCCGTGATCAACAAGCGCATCTGGGAGTCGTGACTCATGAAGGCCAGCCGCGCGGGAGGAAAGGACGGGTCGAGCGGTACGTAGGCGCAACCAGCCTTCCAGATCGCGAGCGCTGCTACCAGCATTTCGACGGAACGATTCAGGCAGATGCCAACCAGACTGCCGGGTGCGATCTCCCGCTGGCGCAGAACGCGGGCCAATTGATTTGCGCGCTCGTTAAGCTCGCGATAAGTGACGGAGGTTCCGCGACAGACCGCGGCAATCGCGTTGGGAGTCCGCCAGGCTTGCTGCTCGAACAACTCATGCACCGCGCGGTGCTTGGGATAGTCCGCGAAGGTATGATTCCAGCCGTACAGCAACTCGTCGCGCTCGGCGCCGCTCAGGAAACTATGTGTCGAAATGGGCTGATTCGGCGCATGAACGATGGCTTGCAGCAGGTTCTCAAAATGCGCTAGCAGCCGCCGTACCGTGTCTTCCAGAAACAGGTGGGTATTGTATTCGCAGGAGACTCGCCAGCCGTCGGCGCGTTCGACGAGGAAAATATTCAGGTCGTACAGCGCGCCGGGAGAAACAGACGGAATGGGCGTCATGCGCAGGCCCGCGTGTTCCCACGGCCGCACGAAATCGCGCTGGTAAATAAAATTGATTTGGAAGAGAGTGTTGCGGTCCGCGCTGCGGCTGATGCGCAGCAGTTCCGCCACGCGCTCCAGCGGCACATGCTGATGAGTCAAGGCGTCGGAGACCATATCCCTTACTTGCTGCAGTATGTCGATAAATGTTGGATCGCCGGAGAGGTCGGTGCGCAGCACCAGCGTGTTGATAAACGGACCGATCAGCGGCTCAATTTCCACGCAATTGCGTCCCACTACCTGTGAGCCCGCGACGATGTCGGTCTCGCCGGTGTAGCGATGCAGCAACGTGGTCACCGTGGCGAGCATCGTGGCAAACAGCGTGGCGCCCTGTTCGCGGCCGAGTTCGCGCAATGTATTGGTCAGAGCAACCGGCAGCAGGCGGGAAAGAATATGGCCGCGCGCCGGCACGGAGTTATCCCGGGTGCGATCCGGCATCACCTCAAAGGGCGGAAGGTCCGCCAATTGCTTCTTCCAGTAGGCTTCCCCTTCTGTCGCGGCCACCAGGTTGTGATGCTCTTTGTCCCAGAGCGTGTAGTCGGCAAACTGAATCGCCAACTCGGGGAGCGGGGAAGGCTGTCCCTGGCAGAACGATTCATAGATCGCGCCCAGTTCGTCGGTGATCACGCCGATCGACCAGCCGTCGGAGACGATGTGATGAATGTTGATCAGCAGGATATGTTCCTGCTCCCAGAACCGTAGCAAGGCCGCATGCAGCAGGGGCCCGGAAGCGAGATCGAACGGCGTCTCGGCATGGACCTTGGCCAGGCGATCGGCCTCGGCGCTACGCTCTGACTCAGGCCAGGGCCGCAAATCGTTCACCGGCACTTCGATAGTGCGGGAAGGCACCACCAACTGGACCACTTGCCCATCCATGATGGTGAAGTTGGCCCGCAGAATCTCGTGCCGCCGGATGATTTCGTTCAAGGCGGTCTCCAGCGCAAACACGTTCAACGGGCCATCCAGCCGGAAGCGAACGGCCACGTTCATCGAGGTGTCGCCCGGTTTCATCTGATCGAGAACCCAGAACCGCTGTTGAGTGCTGGAGGCCGGCAACGCCAAAACTTCGTTGATCTGGTCGGTGCTAGGGTGCGTGGTCATAGGCTGCGTCTGTATGGCGGCAAATGCGCCTACGGATAAATTAGGGTTTTGGTGGGTTTGATCCTATAGCTCACCAGTCCTGAAGTGCTAACCGGATGTCCCAGAAGGGTGGGGAACCAATGGTCCTGGTGTGGCGGGTTCGTCCCTAGGACTAGCAGTGCGAATTGGGCTGGAACTGAGTGGCCAGTCGCCTGCCTTGCACAGACTTTTGTCTGTGCTCTGGAGTTTTCTACATCTCCGAAATCATGTCTAGCCCCGAACGTCAGTGAGGGGACCGGGCGCCAATCCCCTCACTTACGTTCGGGGCTAGACGGGTGTTGGGCGGAAAGTCAGTGCGCCGAACCGATGCCGAAGCAGGGGTTGATAACCGCCGCGGGCTAATAGCCTGCCTAACGGAGACTTGGGCCGGCGTTCTCTTTCAGGTTGACGCCGGTTAGTTTGCGCTGGCGGGCTTCGGTCATCAGATAGATGAGTTTGTGCGCGGCCAAATCGTAGGAAAGGCCCTCCGGACGGACGTTGGATAGGCAGTTTCGTTCGGCCTCGGTGCGGCCGGGCTTCGGCGACCAGGTCAAGTAGACTCCCAGGCTGTCGGGCGAAGTGAGGCCAGGGCGCTCGCCGATCAACACCACCGCAAGCGCTGCGTCCAAGGCTTCGCCGATCTCGTCGCCGATGGCCACGCGTCCTTGTTCGACAATTGCGACCGGCGCGAAATTCCAATGCAGGCGGGCTCGCACACGCTGGAGCAAGGGGGCGGCGTGGCGTTGCACCGCCAAGGCCGATAATCCGTCGGCGATTACGAAGACCGCATCGAAGCCACGTGCGGCGGCGTGCAGCGGCGCGCTCAAGCGCCGTCCGAGATCGGGCCGCCGCAAAAACGTAGCGCGATCCGGGGCCGCGGACTTTAGCAGCAGGCACTCTGTGTCGAGTTCAGTAACAAGCGCTGCCGTGTCCAACGGCAGGTGCACGGCGTCGCGAGCGCGGGCGTGCGCGAGTTGGAACTCCAATAGCCCCGCGGTGGGGAGGCTGTTACCGGCGCGGCCGAGTTCCACGCGGGCAGCGGTGTAATCGCGCAAGCGCATCAGGCTAACAATTGCATGGCGCGCGGGAGAATTTCGCGCCGATCGAACCACGCCTCGAATTCCGGCGCCGGACGCAGGCCCAGCGCTTTGCGCAGGTAGAGCGCATCGTGAAAGGAAGTGCTTTGGTACATGAGCATGATGTCGTCTGCGCCGGGAACGCCCATGATGTAGTTCACTCCGGCCACGCCCAGCAGGGTTAGCAGCGTGTCCATATCGTCCTGGTCGGCTTCGGCGTGGTTGGTGTAGCAGATGTCGCAGCCCATGGGCAAGCCGAGCAGTTTGCCGCAGAAATGATCCTCCAACCCGGCGCGGACAATCTGCTTGCCGTCGTAGAGATATTCCGGACCGATGAATCCGACCACAGTGTTCACCAACAGCGGGTCAAACTGCCGGGCGACACCGTAGGCGCGGGCTTCCAACGTTTGCTGATCCACGCCATGATGCGCTTCAGCCGAGAGCGCGCTGCCTTGGCCGGTTTCGAAGTACATCACGTTGTTGCCCAGGGTACCGCGATGCAGGGCTAAGGCTTGCTCGCGCGCCTCCCGCAACATACTCAGATTGACGCCGAAGGAAGCGTTGGCGGCTTCGGTTCCGGCGACGGATTGGAAGACTAGGTCCACGGGCGCGCCGCGCCGCATGGCTTCCATCTGCGTGGTGACGTGGGCCAGTACGCAAGTTTGCGTGGGAATGTCGTATGTGGAACGAATACGGTCGAGCAGATGCAACAGCGTTTCCACCGCGCCAAGGTTGTCGGACGCCGGGTTGACGCCGATCACCGCGTCGCCGCTGCCATAGGTCAATCCATCGACGACGGACGCGGCAATGCCCTTGGGATCGTCGGTGGGATGGTTGGGTTGCAGCCTGGTAGACAAGCGTCCCGCCAAGCCCAAAGTGTTTCTAAAGCGGGTCACCACGCGGATCTTGGCAGCCGCTGTCACTAGATCCTGAAGGCGCATGATCTTGGAAACGGCTGCCGCCATTTCCGGCATCAGGCCGGGCGCGAGGCGGCCGATATCCTGTTGGCGCCGCTCTCCACTCAACTCTCCACTTAACTCTCCACTTAACTCTCCACTTAACAAGAAATCGCGAAACTCGCCAACCGTGAGGTGCGCCACCGGGCGAAAAGCCGCGGGATCGTGGCGATCGACGATGATTCGCGTAACCTCGTCCTGCTCGTACGGGATCACGTGCTCGGTCAGGAACGTGGATAACGGAAGGTCGGCCAGCGCCATCTGCGCGGCCACTCGCTCTTGGGCCGTGGCTGCGGCGATTCCGGCAAGTTCGTCTCCGGAACGCGCAGGCGTGGCTTTGGCGAGCAGCGTTTTCAAGTCGTCGAAGCGATAGCGCACTTGCCCGATGGTATGCGTATAGCTCATGAGCGGCTCAGTTCTTCCGCTCTGAGCATCAGCCGTGTGCGGGCGACGGACTTGCCAAGCGCCAAGGGAACACCGCTGCGATCGTTGTTGGCGAAGGAGTGCGGACTCGAGCCCGCAGTGTCCCCTTCCGCGTAGTAACGAATGCTCTCCATGAAGATATTTCAGCGTAGCGCCATTTCAAGATTCCAGCGTGCCGCTTCGGGGACTGATACAATCGCTTCACATTTATGTGGACCCAGAATTACGACCCCCTGGCAGGCAGCCTCGGCATTTCCGCGCTGGTTGCCGCATTGCCGATATTCGTTTTGCTGCTCGCGTTGGGCGTGCTGCGCATGCAGGCTTGGAAGGCCTCGGTGTTCGGCTTGGCGGCTGGCATTTTTGTTTCGCTGGTTGTATATAACATGCCTCTACCGTTGATGGGGAACTCGATTTTGTTTGGCGCGGCGTTCGGGTTGTTCCCCATTGGCTGGATCGTTTACGCGGCCATCGTGCTCTATAACGTCACGGTGGAAACGGGTCAATTTGAAATTATCAAGAACTCCGTGGGAAGCTTGACCGGCGACCGGCGCCTGCAGGCGCTGCTGATTGCTTTCGCATTTGGAGCGTTTATTGAAGGCGCGTCGGGATTCGGAACGCCCGTGGCGGTGGCGGCGGCGATGCTGGCCGGTTTGGGATTTGAGCCATTTTATGCGGCTTCTATTTGCCTGCTGGCCAATACGGCGCCAGTGGCATTCGGCGCCATCGCCACGCCCGTGATTACTTTGGCGGGGACTACCGGCCTGCCGTTGCGCGAAGTCAGCGCCTGGGTAGGACAGATCTGCGCGCCGGTGTCGCTCTTTATCCCGGCCTACCTGATCCTGGTGATGGGCGGGCTGAGCGCGCTGAGGGCCGTCGCGCCGGCCGCCGCGGTCTGCGGTGTGGCTTTCGCCAGCATGCAGTTCGTAATCTCCAACTACTTTGGCCCGTATTTGACCGATATCCTCGCATCCATTGTCTCTATCGGCGCACTGATGATTCTTCTACGGGTCTGGGCGCCGAAGGATGCTCATAGCGGCGCGGCGCGCCTTAAAGCGCCTCCCGGCATGGCGATGCTGCGCGCCTGGAGTCCCTACATGCTGCTGGTGGTCTTCGTTTCTCTGTGGGGGTCCGACGCGGTGAAGAAGATCCTGAACGTCGCGACATTTAACATCCCCTGGCCGGGACTGCACAATGGCATTCTGCGAGTGCCGCCCGCGGTGCTCAAGCCGGCGCCTTATGCGGCGGTGTTCAGCCTGAACTTGCTCTCCGCCGCCGGCACAGCGTGCCTGTTCGCCGCCATCTGCGCCGCGCTGGTGCTCGGCATGTCTCCCGTGAAATTTATCCGGATTCTGGGCAGCACCGCCAAACAACTTGCGTTTCCGCTAATCACCATAGCGCTGGTGCTGGCGCTGGCGTATCTCATGAATTATTCCGGAGCGACCGCGACGCTGGGCTTGGCGTTTGCCGCGACGGGCGTGATGTTTCCTTTCTTCAGCGCGGCGCTGGGCTGGCTAGGAGTCTTTCTCACCGGCAGCGACACTTCCGCCAACGCACTGTTTGGCAACTTGCAAGTGGTGACGGCCACCAGGCTGCATTTGAACCCGGCGTTGATGGCGGCTGCGAACTCGAGCGGCGGGGTCATGGGAAAGATGATCAGCTTGCAAAGCATCGCCGTGGCAGCCGCGGCCACGCGGATGCCTGCCAGTGACGAGGCCAGGCTGTTTCGTTTTACGTTGCGGCACAGCATTATCCTGACAGCGGCCATCGGAGTGGTGGTGACCATTTACGCTTACTTCCGGTAGGGGCTTGTCATGAAACAACAATTCAACCGCTCCCTGACGGTCGCGGCTCGGAAGGCGTAACAGCGGTCCGGGGTAGTGGCGTTGGTGTTTGTGACAGGTTCGGCCCGATGAGTTTCGCCTAGCCCCGAACGTTAGTGAGGGGACGATGCGTGGTCCCCTCACTAACGTTCGAGGCTAGACAGGGCTATGCTTGCAGTAGAGCGGCTTTAGTGAAACGAATTCTGCAGGTACTCGGTGTTCTGGCGGTTGTGTTAACGGCAGTGTCCGTGGCCGTCTCGTTCTTTTTCGACGTGGACTTCTATCGGCCGCGGCTGGAAGCACGCCTGAGTCGAGCGTTGGCAAGAGACGTCAAGTTCGGCAAGCTCACACTTTCCATTTTTTCAAGGCGCGTGGTTGCGGATGACCTTTCGATCTCCGAGGACCCGGCATTTGGACCGAATCCGTTTCTGAAAGCAAAATCCGTTGGCTTGCGAGTGGATTTGGCGTCGCTGGTTTTCTCCCGCCGGTTGAGTGTAACGGCGGTGGCGGTGGACCAACCGGTGGTGGTACTGCTGCAGGATGCGGCGGGAAAGTGGAACATCTCCAGCTTGGGAGCGAAGGGGCCCTCCGCAAAGACAATATCCGCAGCCAGTTCCGGTGGTTCCGCGGATACCGGGATGGACTTTTCCGCGCGGAAGATCACGATCGCGGACGGCCGTTTGTCCCTGGGGCAAAAGCCGTATGTAGTGGACAAGGTGAACCTCGATGTGGACGATTTTGCGCTAGCCTCGGCTTTTCCGTTCTCCGTCTCGGCGGATATCTTTGGCGGCACGTTTGAGTTCAAAGGAAAAGCCGGGCCCATTGCGGGCGACGATCTGGCTGCGACGCCAGCGAACGCTACCTTCACAGCAAAAAATATGGACTTGGCGAAAGCTCCCACCGATCTGGGTGGGCTCGTCTCGGTCGACGGTAGCGTGAACCTGGACGGGCACATTGCGCACCTGAAGGCGCATGGCAAGGGTGAAAAGCTCAAGTTGGTGCAGGGCGGGTCGCCAGCGGAACACCCGGTGGAACTGGATTGCGCGTTGGACCACAACATCGCCGCGCAGACGGGAACGCTGACGCAGGGCGACGTCAAAACAGGGAGGGCCCTGGTACGATTTAGCGGTCCCTATAACATTCAGAACAAGGGGCAGTTGAACGTAAGAATCGACGTCATAGGCGAGGATATGCCGCTGGCCGATCTGGCGGCATTGATGCCCGCAGTGAACGCGGTGCTTCCGGGGGGAGCGTCCATCCGCGGCGGCCGCGCCAGCGTCCGCCTGACGGTGGAAGGGGACGCCGAGCAGTTAGTGACCAAGGGGACGCTCAGTGCCGCCGGGGTATCTTTTAGCGACTTCGATCTGGGTTCTAAATTGTCCACCCTGGGGAGGTTCGCCGGAATAAGAACGGGCCCGAATACCGAGATTCAACACTTCAGCACCGGTGTGCTGTCGAGTCCAGTGGGAACGAGCCTGGACAATATCAAGCTGTTTGTCACGGGAATCGGCCAAATTTCAGGAGACGGAACGATTGCTTCCACGCGCCAAGTAAATTTCAAGATGCGCGCCAATCTGAATTCGGCGGAGGTGAGCCTGGCAACTCTGGGGCGCGGCGCTTCAGCCGGTGTGCCTTTCACGATAACGGGAACTGCGTCCAATCCGATTTTCAAGGCAGATGTCAGAGGGATCGTATCCGAAGACCTGGAAGGGATTCCGGGAGCCAGACGCGTGCCGTCGGCCGCCACGGGGCTACTGAAAGGGTTGCTGGGCGGCAAGAAGCAGAAGTAGAGCGATCGCCCCACATCGGGCAAGAAATAGAAGCAACCGGCAAACCGATCAGGCCGGGTCGCGTCAGTCAGGGTATAGCCACGTCAGTCAGGGTGGCGTTAATCACGATATACTGAAGCTAAGCGAGGTCGAATGGCGCAACGGCGGTCCTTTTTGTTCTTACTCTCCGTGATTGCAGTCTGCTCGGTTTTGGGCGGAATTTTCGGCCCCGGCTTACAGCCGGTTTCGGCTTCGGATACTCCTGAAGAAGACATCAAAGGCAGTATCAAGCAGTTCACCAAGGTTTTCGACCTGGTGGAGGCCAACTCGGCGGAGAAGGTCAGCTCCGACAAGGGCATTTATAAGGGCGCCATCCCGGGGATGTTGCGGACGCTGGATCCTCACTCCAACTTTTTCGACCCGAAGGATTTCGCATCGCTGCGGGACGACCAGCGCGGGCGGTATTACGGCGTCGGGATGACGATCGGCGTGAGGAACGGCAGAACCATTGTGGTCGCGCCGTTCGGCGGTTCGCCGGCTTACAAAGCTGGTCTGCGGCCGGGTGATGTGATCCTGGAAGTGAACGACAAGAAGACGGATGCACTGACCAGCGCGGAAATCGCCGATCTGTTGAAAGGCCCGCGCAATACGCATGTGGTGGTGGTGATCGCGCGCGAAGGGGTGGAAAAGCCGCTGTCGTTCAACATTGTGCGCGATGAGATTCCGCGTTTCAGCGTGGATGAAGCATTCTGGCTGCGTCCCGGAATTGCTTTTCTGCATATTTCCCAGTTCAACGAGAACACCGGCCAGGAAATGGAAGACCAGTTGAAGAAACTGGGTGAGAGCAACATCAAAGGCTTGATTTTCGATCTGCGGGGAAATCCCGGCGGCGTGCTGAATGAAGGCGTCGCGGTGACCGGGCATTTTCTGCGCAAGGGCGAAGTGGTGGTATCCCATCGAGGGCGCAATTCGGCGGAGAAACCCTATCTGGCGCGGGGAAGCTCCAATGGACAGAACTATCCGATCGTGGTTTTGGTAGATCGCGGTTCGGCATCGGCGGCTGAGATTGTGGCCGGTGCTTTGCAGGATCACGATCGCGCCTGGATTCTGGGCGAAGTCACTTTTGGCAAGGGTTTGGTGCAGACCGTTTACCCACTGCCGGAGAACACGGGACTGGCTCTGACTACCGCGCACTACTATACGCCGAGCGGCCGGCTGATCCAGCGCGATTACTCCAACATTTCGTTTCTCGATTATTACTACGGCAAGCGGACCGACACCAAGAACTTGCAGGACGTCAAGAGCACCGACAGCGGACGCACTGTGTACGGCGGCGGCGGCATCACGCCCGACGAGAAATTCGAAGCGCCCAAGCTGGACAAGTTCCAGATCGACCTGCTCCGGAAGTACGCTTTCTTCGATTTCACCGCGAAGTATTTCGGCGGCAAGGAATCGCACCTGCCCAAGAACTGGGAACCGGATCAAACCGTCCTGGAGGAATTTCATCAGTATCTACTCAGCCACAAAGTGGACTTTACGGAAGCCGAGTGGGCCGAGAACCACACCTGGCTCCAGCAGCAATTGAAGCGGGAAATGTATGCTACCGCGTTCAGCGTGGAGCAATCGCAGCGAGTGGCGACGGAGACCGATCCAGAAGTGGAAAAAGCCATGGAAGCGCTGCCGCAAGCCAGAACGCTTCTCGACAAATCCAAGAAGCTGATCGTGCAACGCACCAATCGCGACAGTCGCCCCGTAGAATAGAATTTGCCAAGCCAGCCGCCTCAGGTGACCGTCCTCGACGCCGGAGGTCAATACTGTCATCTCATTGCTCGCAAGGTGCGCGATTTGGGCGTCTATGCCGAGGTCCAGGCGAGCGAGACTCCCGCTAAAGAGCTGCTGGGGCGTAAGGCGCTGATCATCTCGGGCGGGCCGGACAGCGTTTATTCTCCGGATAGTTCGACCATCGATCCGAATATTCTCAAAGGCGACGCGGCCGTCCTGGGCATTTGCTATGGGCACCAGTTGATGACCTGGCGCCTCGGCGGACAGGTGCAAAAAGGCGAGAAGGGTGAGTATGGACCGGCGCGCTTACACGTGTCAGACAGCAGCGTGCTGTTTGCCGGAACAGATGCC
>DATFZA010000250.1:0-9358 GCA_035314765.1 Bryobacteraceae bacterium | reverse complement strand
CATCCCCTCAGAAAGCTGGTGCATGTAAAGTGGCTGGGGAAAACTGTTCTCGCGCCACGTCATGGCTAACGTTCCGGCGGCCACTGGCGGGAAATCGAGTCGTTTGAAAGTAGGAAAAGCGGCCTTTAGCGAGTCTTCAATGGCTTCAAAACGATCCGGCTCCGCCTCTCGAAGATAGTATAGGCAGGAAACCAGGTCCTCCCCATTCTTACCGGGGAGCAGGGCTGGCCGCATGGCTTGTGGCAGGCGTATGGGAGATCTGGGTTCAACGTTGAGCGCATGGTAGAAAGTCGAGGATGCCAAGCGCTGGCGGAATTCCTCGGGCTCTCGGAACAGCTTGGGAACCTGAGAGAGCGACGACTCCTGGGGATTGTATTCCCAGTTCGGGCGAACTAGGCGGCCCTGGCCTACTTCGAAGTATTTGATATCCGTCCCGCGCGAATCGATGTGGAGGAACGGCCGCTCGTGTCTCTTGCTTCTCTGCTGGAGCGTTTCCCGGTCGATGAGGTACGCCTGGCCTTGCGGCCGAAGGCTGAGTGAATAGTCGAGAGGTTCATGGTTTGGAACCGCCATGGAGATCCCGAAGCCAAGTTCGCTCGCGCGATCGTAGGTCATCATCGCCACGGGGCCGGACATTTCGTTGACCGCCGCGTTCAACTTGCCTTGAGCTGAACTTGCCAGAAGGGAGAGGGCATCGAGCAACGACGATTTGCCCACACCGTTTGCTCCGATCAAGACGGACAGCGGCCGCAGTTCGAGATCCACTTCCGCCAGGCGGCGAAACCCTCTTACGGTCAAATTGAGAAAGCGTTGCGTCGGGTTGTCCAAGCGTCCATCATCCCCTAATTCGCTGTCGCTTCGCCCGAGCTGCCCCATTGCCGTTCTTCCTTTGGAAAGAACGCAGCTACATTTCTGAACCATGTTAACCACGTCAGGCTAGAACGTCGGTGGGAGGACCGGGCGACCAGTCCCCTCACTGACGTTCGGGGTTAGACGGGTGATGCTGCTGGATCAAAGAGTCAGTAGCATTTCGTCGCACAGGCTAAGCATAGGCTCCGTTCTTCCTTCAGAAGAACGCATTGGGCTTCCGGCGTTCGCTGCGCAGCTACCAGACCCGGCAGGCGGGGTGGCGCACCATCGGCTGGTTGGCTTTGCAGGCGAAGGCTTTCTGGAACTCCGGCATGTTGGACACAACGCCATTCACCCGATGTTTGCCGGGCGAATGCGGATCCACCGTAGCGCGCAGGGCTGCGGCTTCCGGCCGGATATTGTTGCACCAGATTTGGCCGAATCCGAGGAAGAAACGCTGCTCCGGCGTGAAGCCGTCGATCTTGGGTTGCGGTTTGCTCTTCAAACTGTCCATCAGCGCCATGAACGCCAGGCGCATGCCGCCGTTGTCGGCGGTATTCTCGCCTAGCGTTAGCTTGCCGTTGAGATGGATGGAATCGGTAGCCACGAAGGACGAGTATTCATCAATGAAACACTGGGCGCGCTTCTCGAACTCTTTGGCGTCCTCCGGCGTCCACCAATCCTTCAGGTTACCGTCGGCGTCAAACTGGCGTCCCTGGTCGTCGAAACCGTGCGTCAATTCGTGGCCAATTACCATTCCGACTGCTCCATAGTTCACGGCGTCATCCATTTTGTTGTCGAAGAACGGCGGCTGCAGGATGCCGGCGGGAAAATTGATATTGTTCTCCTGCGGATTGTAATAAGCGTTCACCGTGGGAGGCGTCATGTACCACTCCTGGCGATCCACCGGCTTGCCGATTTGCCGGGCCAGGCGCTGGCTTTCGAATTCAGTAGCGCGCAGGTCGTTGCCGGCGGCGTCATTGCGGTCGATGCGCACGCTCGAATAATCGCGCCACTTGTCGGGATAGCCGATTTTGTTCGCCACCGCGGCCAGTTTCACCAGCGCTTCTTTCTTGGTCGCCGGCGTCATCCAATCCAGATGTTCTATATCGGTATGCAGCGCGGTTTCGATCTGGCGGACGATCTCGAGTGTCTTTTGCTTCCCTTCGACGCCGAAGGTCTCCTCCACGTACTTCCTGCCCAACGCGAAACCCAGATCGCCATCCACCAGATCGACGCACCGCTTCCAGCGCGGTTTTTGTTCGAGCGCACCGGTCAGGACTTTGCCGAAAAAGGCGAAGGTTTCGGTCTCGAAGCCCGCGGGCAGCAGATCGGCTTCGTGATGCAGCAGTTGCCAGCGCAAATAGATTTTCAGATCGCCCAGGCTGTGGCTGGCCACGGTCTTTTCCAGTCCCTGGAGAAAGGCAGGTTCCGAAACATTCAGACTTTCGATTGCAGGCGCACCCGATAGCGAGAAGAATTTGGGCCAATCGACCACCGGGGTCAACCCGGCGAGTTGCTGCACAGTCATCTTGTGATAGGTGGCATTGGGATCGCGCAACGAGACGCGGTCAAGCGCGGCCTTGGCCAGTTCAGTCTCAATCTTCAGAACGGCCTGTGCGCCGGCGGCCGCTTCCGCGGGAGTGGCTCCGGCCAATTGCAGGATTTTTCGAACGTGCTCCAGGTACTGCTTGCGGATGTCCACGTACTTGGCATCGTCTTTCAAGTAGTAGTCGCGGTCGGGAAGACTGAATCCGCCCTGTCCGAGCTGGGCGATGTTTATTTGCGAGTCTTTGGCATCCGGCCCTACGCCGAAACCGAGGAACGCGCTGACGCCGTCCACGCCCAAACGCGCGCTCACCAGCAGCAAGGCCTTTTTGTCACCTGCGCCGCGAATCTCGTTGAGCAGCGTAGCCAGCGGGTTTAGTCCTTGGCGATCGATCGACGGGACATCCATGCAGGCGTGGTAGAAATCGCCAATCTTCTGCGAGTCCGCATCGCGTCCGAGCTTACTGGTGGAGGCTTTCTCCAGGATGTCCTGCAGAATGGCACGATTGCGCTCGGCGAGCACGTCGAAGTTCACCCACACCGCCTGATCTGGGGGAATGGGATTGTTCGCCATCCAACCTCCGCAAGCGTACTGATAGAAATCGACGCACGGATCGGTTTTCAGGTCCATGTTTCCAACGCTGAACTCGATCGCCTTCGGAGTCTCGGCGCCGGCCAGAAGGCCGGCCAACGCGCACAATGCAAAGAAATGACGGAAAAACACCCTTAGCCTCCACTTGAATATGAGACGCGCTACGTCTTTGACTGTAACGTAAGAGGTGCTGAAGGCGCGTGGAGCGAGGAACAGCCCGCGGCAGACGCTTGCAGTAGATGGGTCTAAGTACACGGTTTCATAAGTAAGCCGACGTATTGCAGGTCCCCTCACTTACGTTCGGGGCTAGATATGGCACTCGTATCGGAGACGGTCCGCCGTCGGCGATCTAGCCCCGACCGTGAAGGGAGGGGTCGAGCCGCAATATGTGGCCGAATTTCCGAAACCGTGTACTAATCTAGATCCGAAAGCCAGCCAAGTACCGGCCGCTCTGGTCAGTCCACTTCTCGCCAACTTGGAGCTGCTTGACCAGTACTTCCAGTGCGGCCTCAGCAATTTCATTGAAAAAAAAGGAATTTGGCTTGAGAACAATGGCGAGGACTAGCACCAACCTAGTGAGCGCATGGTTCTCGAAGGCACGCTTTGGGTACTGAGGTTGGGGCAGTACAAACTTGATTCGATTGAGTACCAGGGAATGGTGCCTGTTTCAGCGCCCTAAAGCAAGCTGATCTTGCTATGAAAAACGCTGCTGCTCTTTCCGCCGTACTACTAGTTTCTGTCGGCATCGCTCAAGCGACCCCTTCCTATACCATTACCGTCAACGATCCGTTCGCTAATGGCGACGCTTGCCCTAGCACGTCGTGCGACGTAGTGGCGAATGGGAACGCAGACCGGCCGATGTTCGACATTCAAAAAGGGATTCTCACTGTTTCGGGATCCACTGTCACCATGCAACTTTTCTTCGACTTTGGTACGAACAACACGAATCTCAACCCCTTTTCCGATGCTGGCCTAACTCTGAACGTCGGCGACCTGTTCTTTACGGACAATGGCAATCTGGCATTCGTCGCCCCGCTGGTAAGCCATAACGGCTCGAGCAACGGAGGCCCCACCGGCAACACCATCGTCGCGGGCGATCTCTACAGTATCAACAACGCGAATGGCGTATTGAGCGCCCAGCAAACGCTGAACGATCCCACTAACGACGATTTGATCTACCGGCGCAGCAATGCGGTGTATGGTTATGACAATGGCGCCGGTTCGCTGACGCAGATTCTCAACAACGGCGTGGAGACGCTGGCCGGCGGCGGGGACGGATTCACCAACTCCAAGTTCGAACTCACCCTCTCCTTCAACGACACCAACGCCGCGGCGTTTGCCGCCGATGCCGCCAACCAGAACGCATTCGGTTTTTACTTCGCCTCGGCGACTTGCGCCAACGACGTCATCGGTTCCGGCGGTGTTACGGGTCTCGCGGCCACTCCCGAGCCCATGAGCCTCGGTCTGGTTGGCTTCGGATTGCTGAGCGCCCTGGTCTGGGGGCGCAGGAAACGCGCCTAGGTTTGTTAGCATGAGGGTTGAGCCGGTATCTTGCCGTCTCAACCCACTTCATGCGAGACCTGATAATCATCGGCAGCGGGTGTGCCGGGAACACCGCCGCCATTTACTCCTCACGAGCTAACCTGCAGCCCCTGGTAATTGAAGGGCACGAACCCGGTGGCCAACTCTCCATTACTTCCCTGGTAGAAAACTTCCCTGGTTTCCCTGAAGGCATCGACGGTCCGGTTCTGGTCGAGCACATGAAGAAACAGGCGCAGCACTTCGGCGCCGAATACCAGCACGGGACGGTAGCGGAAGCCGATCTCTCCCAACGTCCCTTCCGTCTGCGTATCGATAACGACTGGCAGGAAACGCGCACGCTGATCATCGCCTCCGGCGCTTCGGCCCGCTGGCTGAATCTGCCCAGTGAACAGAAGCTGATCGGCCACGGCGTTAGTTCCTGCGCCACGTGCGATGGATTCTTTTACCGGGGCAAGAAGATCATGGTGATCGGCGGCGGCGACACCGCGATGGAAGAAGCAAATTTCCTTACGCGGTTCGGCGAACAGGTGACCATCGTGCATCGGCGGGAGCAGTTCCGGGCCTCGAAGATCATGCTGGACCGGGCCAGGGCGAATCCCAAGATCCGGTTCATCACCGACACTGCCGTCGACGAGATTTTCGACGTCGACCAGCACATGGTGACCGGCGTGAAGCTGCGCAATATCAAGACCGGAGAAACCTACCTTCGCGATGTCGATGGATTTTTCGTCGCCATCGGCCACATCCCGAATACCGCTTCGTTTCAAGGCCAAATCGATCTGGACCCCGACGGATATATCCTCTCGCACGGCGGCGCCCGTACGAATATCGCCGGAGTGTTTCATGCTGGGGACGTGCAGGACCGCGTGTACCGCCAGGCGGTGACTGCGGCGGGCGCGGGGTGCATGGCAGCGATTGAGGCGGAGCGGTTTCTGGAAGCGGAAGGGCACTAAATCGCCCCAGTCCCGATTTTCGCGCCGTTTCGTGCGAAGATTGTACATAGATCGCTCGATAAAATGATAGTCGGGTGACTTCGCAATGCTGCTTCGGTTTCGCTTCGCCAACTTTCGCTCTTTCCGGGAACAGCAGGAACTCTCCTTAGGGACTGTAAGAAAATAACTGTAGCAAATAAAGCATTTTCGGTATAGAATGTTCTAGTGGCCAGCGAGAGTGAGATCAAACATCGTTTCTCTCAATTGGAGGCGTGGCTGGATGAACGCTCGCGGCGGTTATGGGCGGCTGCGGAAAGCGCGGCCCACGGGCGGGGCGGCATATCGCTGGTGGCGCGCGCCAGTGGCGTTTCCCGGCGAGCCATCGCGGTGGGTTTGGCGGAACTGCAAACCAAGCCGGATCGCTCACGGCGGACGCGCCTGCCGATTCGGCAAGAGGGCGGCGGCCGGAAGAAGGCATCGCTCAAAGATCCGGGCCTGCTGCTCGATCTGGAGAAGCTGCTCGAACCAGTAACGCGAGGGGATCCTCAATCCCCGCTGCGGTGGACTTGCAAAAGCGTGCGGAAACTCGCCGACGAACTGCGAGCCCGGGGACACCAGGTGAGCCATGTGCTGGTTGCGGAACTGTTGCACGAACAGAAATACAGCCTGCAGGCGAACCGCAAGACGAAGGAGGGCTCCTCGCATCCGGACCGTAATGCGCAGTTTGAATACATCAATGCGAAGGCGACCGAATTCCTGAAAAGTGGCCAGCCGGCAATCTCCGTAGACACGAAGAAAAAAGAACAGGTAGGGGACTACAAGAATGGGGGCCGTGAGTGGCGGCCGAAGGGCGACCCCGAAACGGTCCAGGTGCACGATTTCGGGAAGCAGAAAGACGTCCCCTATGGAGTTTACGATCTGGGCCAGAATGCAGGCTGGGTCAGCGTGGGGACCGATTTTGACACATCGGCGTTCGCGGTCGAGAGCATCCGGCGATGGTGGAGCATGATGGGTCGGGAGGTGTACCCCGATGCCCGACAGCTTTTGATCACGGCGGACAGCGGAGGGAGCAACGGGTCGCGAGTGCGGTTGTGGAAACTGGAGTTGCAGAAGCTGGCCGACGAAACCGGGCTGGAGATCTCGGTCAGTCACTTCCCGCCGGGAACCAGCAAGTGGAACAAGATCGAGCATCGGCTGTTTTCCTTCATCACGAAGAACTGGCGAGGCAAGCCGCTGGTCAGCCATGAAGTCATCGTCAATCTGATCGCTGCCACCACCACAAGAACCGGCCCTCGTGTTCAAAGTCAGTTGGACATCGGCAAGTACCCGAAAGGAATCAAGGTGGGCAAGCAGGAGTTTGCCGCCATCCAACTGCGCCCGGACATTTTCCACGGCGAATGGAACTATACCATCACGCCTCGTCTCTAATGCTACAGTTATTTTCTTACAAACGCTTTCCGACGACGACGACGAGGCGTTTATCAGCTCCGGCGACATTGTTAAAGGCGGCCGGCAGGATCGCGGCGAAGTGAGCATCAGTGCCTTCTGCGTCGAGCATGGCCGCTGGACGGGCCGCGGGCAGAATTGTTTAACCGCCTCCCACCCGGCTTAGCTCCAATCCCTTCCCAATCGGTACCGTTATGGACTCGACACCCGGCCTGGACCGGACGTGGCGGACGTAATCGGTGAGTTGGTGGGAGATCACATTGTCGGCCGCCACGAATGCGCCCGCTTTCATGGGAAGCAGATCGAAGAAGCGGATGTAGTCTTCCTTCTCGCAGTCGATGAAAGCAAAGTCGAGCGGCGGCAGAGAAGCCAGTGCGGCGCCCGCATCTTCCAGACGAAAGTCCACGCGATCCGCCAAGCCGAGGCTCGCGATGGTGGCCTGGGCCTCATGCTGGCGGGCCGGTTCGATTTCGAACGAGATCAGCCGGCCCCCGGTCGTGCGGGCGGCTGCGGCGAGCGTGATCGTCGAGATGCCGCTGGAGCCGCCGATCTCCACCATTTGCCTGGCGCCGATTCCCGAAGCCAGAGCGAATAGAAATTCCGCGCTAGGCGGCTCCAGATTGCGATGCCGTTGCTGTTGCGGAAGCCCCGCCGCATCCTGTTTCAGTTTGCGTGTCCAAAGCCGAACGATTTCCGCTCGTTCAGGGTCTAGCATCGATCACCTCAAGGCAGGGGTTTCAGTTGAGGCTTGTCCCCGTCCGGCAACGGATATTGGTCGACATTGAGGAGCATGGAGACCAGGCAATAGTAGCCCATCACGCCCGTCAGATCCACCGCGCCGCGCTCACCGAACTTGTCGGCCATGGCCTGATAGGCCGCATCGCTCACCTGATGAGTCTTGAGCAGTTGATCGGCGAAGTTGTAGACGATCTCTTCGTCGGGCTGCATGGGCGCGGGCTTGCGGCCGGCCGCCAGCGAGTCAATCAACGCGGGCGCGAGCCCGGCGGCCAAGGCGAGCCGGCGATGCGCGAACCACTCATATTGCGCGCTCCAGAAGCGGGCGGTGATGAGGATCGCGAACTCATTCAAGCGCCGGGGAAGCGAGGAATGAAAGCGCACCTGGGCGCCCAGTTTCTGCGCCGCGTCGCCCAGCTCCGGACTGCGCAGCAGCGCGTTGAACGGCCCGGGCAGGCCTTTCCGTTCACCCGAGAGCAAATTATCCGCCATGGCCTTCTGCTCGGGCGTAAGTTGGTCGTAGGTCAGGGGCGCAAAACGACCGCCTACCAGATGGAGGTCCGGCACTTGAGCGCTGGCGAGGACCCAGACGGCAAGCCAAATCAACAGAAGACGCATGGGTCTCATGCTATCGCATGTAGCCCTGGCTTGTGGGGGTTATTAGCCTGTTTCCGATGGGCGCCGGGGCGTACAGAAAGAAGAATGAAAACCAGCGAGTCGGCGAAGCAAGCAGACGGGGACATTGCGGGCTCGAGTCCGAACTCCTTCGCTTTAGAGTTATCTTAGCTGTGTCCCCTGGCGCTTTGTCCGGAGGTACGTTTTCGAGAGTGCAGCGGGTTTTTAACCCGCCCGCGGAGCGTTGTCAGCCTGTCACCGTATTTAGCGAGCCCCAATAACGCGACGGCGAGCCAGTTCGCTGCCCTCGCTCTGAGGATGTTTAATGGATGGGATGAAGGTTATTCTCTTCGGGGCCACCGGAATGGTCGGGCAAGGCGTCTTGCGGGAGTGCCTGCTTGATCCGGAAGTGGAGAGCGTGCTCTCCATCGGCCGTAGCGCCTCCGCACAACAGCATGCGCAACAGCATCCCAAGCTGCGCGAACTGCTGAGGAGCGATCTCTTCGATTACTCCGCCGTTGAAAACCAGCTTTCCGGCTATGAGGCGTGTTTTTTCTGTCTGGGCGTCAGTTCGGCGGGCATGGCGGAGGACAAGTACCGCCGCATCACTTACGATCTGACGCTGGCGGCCGCGCGTTGTCTGGCCCGGCTCAATCCGAACATGACTTTCATTTATGTTTCTGGCATGGGCACCGATAGCTCGATGAAAAGTCGCACGATGTGGGCACGGGTGAAGGGCGAGACCGAAAACGCCCTGCTTCAATTGCCGTTCAAGAGGGCATACATGTTCCGTCCGGGAGCGATTGTGCCGCGGCACGGCATCAAATCGAAGACGCGCGTCTACCAGGTTTTCTACACGCTCAGTGGGCCGCTGCTCCCGCTGTTGTATCGTTGGTTCCCGAAGTATGTCACCACGACGGAGCAGGTGGGCCGCGCGATGTTGAAGGTAGCGAAGAACGGTTGGCCGAAGGCGGTGCTGGAAAATTCCGGCATCAACGCGCTGTAGCGTTATTCGCGTGACCCGATGGTCCGTATCGGCATAGCGATATTATGGATGTTCTCATGAAACACCTTGCAGGAACTTTGTTGTTGCTGGCCA
>DATFZA010000249.1:0-2664 GCA_035314765.1 Bryobacteraceae bacterium | reverse complement strand
TGCGCGGAGCGACAATCTGGTTCCGGGCGCTACGCTCGCGCTCTTTCAGCGTCCAATCCATACCCGCGGCCGGTACACCGCGGACGGTGGTCACTCCATGCGCCATCCAAAGCTTGTGGACATATTCGGCATCGGGCGCTTTGGGATCGCCGCCGGTATGTACGTGCAGATCGACAAAGCCAGGCAGCAGGTACATCCCGGTCCCATCGATTTCGCGGGTCCCTTTGGGCGGACGGTCTTGTTCGCGAATCGGCGAGCCTTGCGAACCCACGCTGCGCACATCCGCGATCCGATTGCGCTCCACCACCACGTCCATGGGCCCGCGCGCGGGCGCTCCGGTTCCATCGATCACCGTTACACCGCGAATCACCAGCCGGTCAAATGGACCGTCTCCTTCTCCTGGACGGCGATCTGGCGAGGCGTTGACCTTGACGGTCTCCTGCGCGACAAGGGACGCCGCCAACGCGAGCGGCAGCAGACAGAGGAGCTTCATGGTACCAACCTTCCTTTCTTTGAACGAGGCTTGGGGGAAAGTATACCGTATGCGGCTTTGGCTAGCGAAAAAGAGCTAGATACCGGTCATGAAAAAAACCTTGCTACCACCTCCGGAACGCTCCCTGACGGCCGCGGCTCGGTCACGCCTTCCGGACCGGTCACGCTTCCGAGCCGCGACCGTCAGGGAGCGGTCCGATCCTAAGTCCGAAGCACGTGCAACAGATCCTGCAACCGGCGGAGAAACAGCGCCCGGTCATCCGGTGGCCGCCATTCCACAATGCCGGCGCTCGCCTGCAGCGTCACAGTTTCACCCAGAACGGTGTACTTGCCCGAAAGCGCGGTGATGGCGTTCTTAGTCAAGGTAGACGAGGTTGCGCCGGTTGGGCTGGTGATCATGCCGACGGTCTGTTGATCCCAGAGGCCAAACGCGAGCGCGGGGCCCATGCCGCGGATCAGGCGCTGTTGCGCCGCGTTCATCACCGCCTCCACTCCCGCGTCGCTGTGCTGGGCCTTCAATCGGCCCAGGCCCGCCAAGCGCGCGACCAGAAGCACAAATGGTTCGCCGGACAGGCGTTCATCCAGAACAGCGCGGAGGCTGCGTTCACCGATCCTCTGTTCCGCCAACACCGAAATCCGGTTGTGCAGCACGGAAATCTCGGCTTGCAGATCGGAAACCACCATGCGGTTGCGCTTCTCCGTTTCATCCAGACCTTTCTCCAATTGGACCAAAGCAGTCTGCAATGCTTTCTTTAGTTCACGAACATCGTCGACTTTTTGAAGTTCATTGAGGTGTTTAACCTGGGTCCGAAGCGTCTGGGTTGGCTCCTCATATTCCATGGCCTTGAGGACCGCGGTCAAGGATGTGGTGGTTTGATTCAGGTCGCTCTTTAGGCGATAGAGTTGCTGTTCGGCTTTGTCTTTGATAGAGCGGAACGAAGTTTGCAGAGCGGTTCTGAACTGGTCGACATTGGTCGCGTTCCACTCCTGTGTCGACATTGAATGGAGAATGGCTTCCAGGCTGGCCACGTACGGCGGCGTGATGGCTCCAAAGTCGATCGCATATTGCTTGGCATCCACGACACCAGCCTGATAACAGAGGCCGATGTGATCGAGCAGGCGCTGCAACCCCTCCCCCTGACGCATTTCCTTCTGGATGGAGATCACTCAGCTATTTAGTACCACGAGTGGTGATCTCTCTCAGAAAATTTGGGGATATAAAGGTTTTTCTTGGGCAGCGGTACCTAGCTGACTCGCACTCGTTGACTGTCAAGGCTGGAACGGCCACGTTACACTGGTGATTTGCCGCTCGACCTTGCGACTCCGCTCAAATATCTCAAAGGAGTTGGTCCGGCGCGCAGTGAGTTTCTCGAGAAAAAAGGTCTGCTGACGGCAGAGGACTTGCTCGGATACGCGCCGTTCCGTTATGAAGACCGGCGCAACGTCAAACCAATTGCCAAACTAGCGCCCGGCGAAGTCGCCACCGTAATCGCAGAGGTCAAGAAAGCCAGCGTCTCCGGCTTCAAGCGGCGGAATCTGGGTCTGTTTGAAGCGGTGTTCGAAGACGGCTCCCGGCAGCGGCTGGTCGCCAAATGGTTCCACGGCGCTTATTTGGCGGACCGGTTTACGCCCGGCTTAAGAGTGGCGCTGTTCGCCAAGATCGAGTTGGACAGCTACACCGGCGATCTGCTCATGATGCATCCCGAGTTCGAGATTTTGTCGGGCGACGACGAAGCCGAGGCCGGATTGCATACCGGACGCATTGTTCCCGTCTACGAAGCGGCAGGCAAAGTATCTACTCGAGTGTTGCGGTCTCTGGTGCACCGGATTCTGGAGGATTTGCCGCCACTGGACGACCCGTTGCCCGAGGCGCTGCGGGACCGATTGAAGTTGCTGCCTCTCGACACCTGCATGCGGGAGTTGCATTTTCCCCCGGCCTGCGGCGATGTGCGTTTGCTGAACGATTTTCGTTCGCCGGCGCAATTCCGGTTGATCATTGAAGAGTTCTTCTGGCTCGAATGCGGGTTGGCGCTGAAGCAGGAAAAAGCGAAACAGCAGCCGGGCATCTCGTTCGAGTTGAATGAGCGCGTGCGGGAAAAGATCAAGACGATGCTGCCCTTCAAGCCGACCGAAGCGCAGAAGCGGGTCTTGAAAGAAATCGCCGGAGATATG
>DATFZA010000248.1:0-5102 GCA_035314765.1 Bryobacteraceae bacterium | reverse complement strand
CGGGAACCCGGGCTGCCCCATCGGAACCAATAGCATTTTCCAAGCTTGCAGGAAGGCGGCGCGGAAGGCCGGCATCGCCAAACCGATTCATCCGCATTCGCTTGGAACACTGGCGGACCAGAGGCCGGGATAATCTCACTGGCGCTTGTCAAGCGTCGGCTGACTCCTTTTTCAGAATGCGATCGAGGTCGCGCTTGCCGTGGAGGATGCGAATGACCCTCAGCGTGTCGTCGGCCACCACATAGAAGATCAGAAATTCGTCGAAGTCTTTCACCGGCCAAAAACCGCAGCCCCTCCAGGGCCGGATTGCGGAGCTCTCTGGGCGCACCATATATGGCATGCTCAATAACTGCTCGACCGACGCCTCGACAGCTTCCATGAACCGGAAGGCGGCGTCAGGCGCGTCCTGTTCGACCAGATACCAGCGAAATTGCCGGAGAATATCGTCTTGCGCCCTCGGGCGAATGACTTGTTTCACGACCGCTTCCGCGCCTTGTGCTTCGCTGCGATCGCCCGCGCTTCGGCTTTCAGGTCTTTCCAGAATTCCGGGGTAATCGGAATGTCGGCGCCGCCCGCCAGGCCTTCGAGCAGCAGGGTCTCGAGCCGGGCGTCTTCTTCTTCCTTCTGCGCCTCGCGTAACAGCGAGCGGAAATATTCGCTCACATTGCCGTAGCCCTTGGTGGCGAGCTGATGGTCGATGAATTCCTTCAGGGACTCGGGCAGGGAGATAGTGACGGTGGTCATGGGTGCTTCCTCGTTTCGGGGTATCCTGCCATGAAGTCTACCATGGTCTCTTAACTGTTCTCAATAGATAAGATAAATCCCGACGAGGCCGGTTGCACCATAGAGTGCAATAACCGCGCGTGATCACACTCTAGGCCGCCGAGCAAGGATTTCGCGCACGGTACAATATCCGTGCTGGCCTCCTTAGAGGGAATCCAACGCGGTTCCGGGGAGTTTCAACAAAAACAGGGTTCGGTAGGGGCCGGGCCAGCAGGCGCCTGCAGGAACCATGGAGCGGCCCGTGGGACATAACCATCGGATCGTCCAACTCATCTTCCCGTGCATCACCATCGTGCATGCACTGGCGCTATTAGCAATGGCGTTGGGTGAGTTCGTGAGCGTGTGCCAGAAGATGATCGGCTGAAGCCGTTTGTAAGAGCCAACGCCGAATGGGTTTCTATATCCTCCTACGAGGGTATGGAGACCCATCTGCATTGCCTTTTTAGCCAGATATTTGAAACAAGCCAAGGCCACGATTTCCGGGCCTCCTGGTGATGTTGCAAAACTTTCCTTTTGTGAAACACACTTTAAACAAGTTCCAGGCGCTTAAGCTTCTGAATATCGGCGCGGCGAACCTGCGCGAGCTCGTATTGAGCTTGTTGCACAAGCCAGCCGTCAGCGGTACCTGAAAAAACCTTGGACAGCCTCACGGCCATCTCCGGCGATATGCCGCGCTTCCCGTTTACGAGTTCGGAAAGCGTGTTGCGCGTCACCCCAAGGGCAGAGGCAGCCTCTGTAATGGTCAGGCCCAGAGGCTGGATACACTGCCGCAAAACAACTCCTCCGGGGTGCGGTGGATTTTTCATGGTCATGGGCTGTAGTTTCCTTTCAGTGGTAATCGACATAATCAACGTCCGTCACGCCGTCATCAAAACGAAAAACCACCCGCCAGTTGGCGCGTACGGTAATAGACCAAAAACCTTTCATCTGGCCTTTGGGCGGATGCAACCTCAACCCCGGTTGGTTCAAGTGAACCTGGGTAGGAGCGGCATGCAGGGTCGCCAGAATATCCCGCAGCGTCTCGGCGTGTTCAGGATTTACCACCTTAGATCGTCTTGTTCAAAAAGCCGCTTCAACCCCTTGTGGCGAATTGTCCGGATCATCCTGCACCGTAACGCGCCACGGGTCACATGTCAAGGACAATTTTAGCAGCTTTGCCGTTTTCCTTCGCTGGCAGTCGTGGGGCGTCAGCCGAACGGGTGGCTCGCGCCTGAACGGGCGCACATGGCCGCGCACACAAATCGGCGCTTCGCGGCGATTCAACAGTGTGGGCAGGTGTTGTTTCACCGTTGGCGGTGAAATTGCCCTTGCAACTGCTTGATGAAAGCAGCGACATGGAAGGGCTCGACGTTGGCAAGCTGGCCAATGCCGCGCTTGTCGCACCATTCCGCAAACCGTCGCGTGGCGTTGAGGTACGACTTGCGCGTGTGATCGTTGTTGATCTGGGTGGTGAAGAAATCCAGCGTTCGCCTGGCTGCCTTCCGTGTTGGCGCGAATAGCGCCGCCTGGAACACTGGCGGACCAGAGGGAGCTTGTCAAGCGTCGGCTGACTCCCACTTGAGAATGCGATTAAGATCGCGCTTGCCGTGCAGGATGCGAATCACCTTCACCGCGTCACCCTCCACCACATAGAAAATAAGGAACTCGTCAAAGTCTTTCACTGGCCAAGATCGCAAGCCCTTCAGTGCCGAGCTGCGGAGTCTCCTGGCGCGCCGATGTTGGGCATGCGCACCATCTGCTCGACCGACGCATCGGCAGCTTCGAGGAACCGGAACGCGGCATCGGGCGAATCTTTCTCCAGATACCACCTCGACCAGATACCACCGGAATCGCCGGAGGATGGCTTCCGGCGCCCTCGGGCGAATGACTGCTTTCACGGCTGCTTCCGTGACTTGTGCTTCGCGGCGATGTTACGCGACCGCCGCGAGGCGGGGTCTGAAGGAAGCGTGGATCAAACATGCGAGTCGATGAACAAACAACGGATATGAGGCGCCAGTGCCCGACGAGCGGGCAACTTACCGCGAAGTCCGTATCCATCAAGGGTGCGAAGCGTAGATCCGGCGATTGCGCATGGAAGGCGGCTGAGATTAACCCAGGGGATTTGTCCTGTGTCGTGGCAACGCGACTGAGGGAACTGAGAGGCGAACTGACCTCAGGGCAGAGGTCAGCGATGAAGCTGTTCTTGACAGGCGATTATAGCTCGTGGAAGGGCGGCCACTAACGTCCGCCCGGCTTAGCCGGCGTCGCAGTCCCCTCGCTAACTCGGGCTATTTTCCGTCGACCGAGAACGCCAGCAGCACATTGCCGCCCATGCCGCCTAGCGCTCCGTATCCGGAGTTGACGAACAGCATGCCGTCCACGATGGTCGGTCCCGTGGCGTTCATGGAACCGCCTTTGGCGGTCACGCCGTTCACCGTCTCGTAGGTTTGCAGGCTGTCGTAGTCCCAAATCTTCGCGCCGTCGGTGGTGGAATAGCCGCGCAGATGGCCATCCATCGAGCCCGAGAAGACCACGCCGGGAATCGCGGTCGCCGGGGCTTCCTGCGCCGGCGCGCATCCGTACTTGCCGAGACAAGGCGGCCTCTCCGGCGCGTCATACCAGACTTTTTCCCCTGTGCCGATGTTCAGTGCGAACAGACCGCCGCCCTCCGGGATTTCGGTTGGGTCTTTCGGCCGCCGGCCGGTGAAGTCCGACAAAGGAACAAACACCACGTCATCTTGCGCGGCCGAACCCCACATGATGCCGCCCTGCGCGCCGCCTTTGCCGATGCGTGTCTGCCATAGGATCGCTCCTTCTTTGTCCGGATCGAGCGCGTGCACGATACCCGACTTTTGTCCGATTACGAGATAATCCTTCCCCTTGACGCTCTTCAATATCGGAGAACTGCCGATATCGACGTCGGGGCCCACTTCCTTGGGGCAACTGGGCGAATTTAACGGATTGATGCAGGAGAAATTCCAGCCATCGTTCGGGGTCATTTGTTGGAACCACTTCACTGCTCCGGTTCCCAGATCCATGGCGATCACCGCGTCAGCATATTTTGACGGAGGGTCGGAATACTGATTGCCGGTGCCAACATATAGCAGCTTGCGCTTGACATCGATGGTGGGTGACGACCAGATCGCGGCGCCGGCGGGACCAAACTGATCGGCGCCCGCGGAACTCTTACCTTGCAGCGCCGGTTCCTCCGGGATCGCATAGGTCTTCCAAAGCTGCTTGCCGGTCTGGGAGTCTAACGCGACTACCGAGCCGCGAAACTTGCAGCAGGGATACTTAACGTTGCCGGCCGGAACCTCTTCAATCGACGAAACCGGCACATACAATTTGCCCTCATAGAGCTTCGGCGCTCCGGTGACGCGCGCCACCGGGAACGGGTCCACTTGCACCTTCCAAAGCAGCTCGCCGTTCTGCGCATCCACGGCATACGCGTTGGCTTTGGTGTCGCCGAAATAAGCGGCCACATGGTTGTTCTTGATTTTGCCGAGGGAGATGGCGCTACGCACGGTATCGGCCGCTTTGAACGTCCAATACACGCAGCCGGTATGCATATCGGCCGCATACACGGTTCCATCCGCGCTGCCGAAGAACAGCGTATCGGCGACCACGGTGGGCTGCCCGTAGGCGACGCTCGATTTCGGGAAGCCGAAGGCCCATTTCAATTTGAGTTTGGGAACATCCGCCGCACTCAGCTTGGCTAACGAAGCGGGTTGAAAGCGGGTGTTCGCCATATCCACGCCCCATCCGTTCCAGCCGGTGAGATTCTTCAGCGCCGGCGCGGGCGCCGGGCATGCGTTCGTTCTTGCGACGTCAGTGCTGGGGGCCACGCCGGCGGTCAGAAAATCGGCGATGGCCGCGCGTTGCGCCACCGTCAGATCGGCGCCCTGGCCTTGCATGACACCGGTAGTGAGAGACTCGACGATTTTCTCCTTGGACAGCTTCGCCAGCGCCTCTGGCAGAGGGGTTCGAGCGACGGGCGGATTGGGCTTATGACAGACGGTGCAGTTTTTGTCAAAGAGGGCCTTGCCCTCGGATACCGAATCCGCCGCGTGGGCGGCGAGGCACAGCGACACCAACAAAACGTAACGCATGTGGTCTCATTATAAGTTCAGCAGGCCCAGCGCGGGTGCGATGCTCGGGTGGTATGCTCGACGCATGTCCGCCGCCGCGGCCCGCAACGTCATCCCACTTCCGCGAAGACCCTACAAACCGGGGATCGACCTATCGATTATCGGATTCGGCGGCATGCTGCTATGCCGCGCCGATCAAACCGCTTGCAACGAGAACGTCATCGCCGCCGTTGAGCGCGGCATCAATTACTT
>DATFZA010000247.1:0-4446 GCA_035314765.1 Bryobacteraceae bacterium | reverse complement strand
TTTCTGCTGAATGGCATGAGTTCCCGTGAAGCCGCGGATCGGGCGGCGCGACGGAATCTGGAGACTTGGCCGCTGGACAAGTACGCGATTGCGAGGAAGGATTTGCGCGGATTGATTTTGGGTTTTGCGCCGTTTAGTGAGAGGGAGATTCGGAATGGGGTGACGGAATTGGCGCGAGCGCTGCTGGAGGCGTAGTGAGGGCCAGCGCGTGCGATCCCCTCACAAACGTTCGGGGTTACGCCCATGGATTCAGAACCGGGACGCGGACACCGCGGAAATCGCCGTCGTTCCGCGAGACCACAGTGAGGTCGTAGTGCAGCGCGGTCGCCGCCAACAGGCCGTCGATCAACGGTAGAGCCTTTCCCGTTCGCTTGGCTTCGCACGCTATCACTCCCCAGCGGTCCGCCACCGGTTCATCGATCGGCAAGATGCGATCCTTGAATCGGACACGCAAATCCGTTGCCAGCCAGGTTTCCAGGCGCAAGCGCCGTTTGCCCGGCTCTAATCCCGCCGCTCCTTTGCGTATTTCACCCAAAGTGAGAACACTCAAATGCAGCAAGCTTTCCTCGGTGCCTTCTATCCAGTCAACGACCCTCCGCTCGGGTTGGGGCTTGACCAACTCAGAGATGCAATTCGTGTCGAGGAGAAAACCGCTCATAGTTCAATGTCGCGGCCAGTATCCTTATCCCGCTCCAAATCGAGTTCCAAACCCATCCAGGGAGACTCCCGGAAGAACTGCACCAGGCTCGTGGCTTGCTTGGATCGTCCAATCAGTTCCTCGAATTGTTCCACTGGCAATATCACTACGGCTTCCTTACCCTGCCGCGTGACGAATTGCGGCCCGCTGGTCCGCGCCAGCTGGAAGACCTCGCTGAAACGCGCCTTCGCGGCTTGTAACTGCCACGTCTGTTGCGGCCGTGTGCGGATTTTCGATGGACTCTTAGGCATGTTTGTTCTGACTAGTCTGACTAGACTAATTTAGCATGGTTTCGATTGCAGGGTAACCTGGACCCATGCGCTTCATCGAGGCCAGCGATCAATCCCTGCTCGTCGAATTTGAAGGCGGCATCGGGATCGAGACGCATCATAAGGTGGTTCGCCTGCTGCACGCGATGGAAGAAAGCAAGCTTGCTGGAGTCCGGAATCTGCACCCGGCATACTGTTCGATTCTTGTAGTCTTCGATCCGCTCACGACCGAGCCGGAACGGCTGGAAGCGGAGATTCTAGGGATCGATATGGAACAAGTCGCGCTCCCGCCGCCGAGGCTGGTGGAGATTCCGGTGCATTATGATGGACCGGATTTGGAAGAAGTCGCGGCCTATCATGGCATCGATGCGCGGCGCGTCGTGGAACTGCACTCTTCGGCTCTGTACACGGTGTACTTTCTTGGTTTCGTTCCTGGCTTCGCTTATATGGGCGGTCTGCCGGAAGAAATCGCCACGCCCAGGCGCCAGTCACCACGCAAGCAGGTGCCGGCGGGAAGCGTGGGAATCGCCGGCGCGCAAACCGGCGTCTATCCGTTTGCGACGCCGGGCGGCTGGCAACTGATCGGACACACAATAGTAGATATGTTTCGGCCGGATCGTGACCAGATGAACCTGCTCAGCATCGGCGATCGGGTTCGCTTTGTGGCGGCGTCATGATCCCTTCGCCATGATTATTGAGGTGCTCTCTGCCGGCATGCTGACAACGGTCCAGGACCTGGGCCGTTATGGATACGGGCCCATGGGTGTTTCCGCCGCGGGCGCGGCGGATCCGGTCGCTTTGCGCTTCGGCAACCGCATGGTGGGCAATCCGGAGAATGGAGCCGCGCTGGAGATGACCTTGCTCGGCGGCACGTTTGCATTTCCGGAAGGCGCAGTGGTTGCTCTGACTGGCGCCGAGTTTGATTCGAGCATTCCACTGTGGACGCCGGTCCACTTGAATCCCGGCGCGACGGTGAAGATTGGCGGTTCTAAGACCGGAGCGCGATGCTACCTTTGCGTACGGGGAGGCATTCAAGCGCCGCTGTTTCTCGGCAGCGCCTCGACCCACATTTTGACCGGCCTGGGAGGGCGCCACGTCCGGCGCGGAGATAAATTGCAAATCGAAGGCCAGGGCGTATCGGATCCGGCCGTGCTTCCCCGCCCCGATTATTTGCGCAAAGTTCTGCGAGTCACTCGCGGTCCACAGGATTTCGGCGAGGAAGCGTTGAAGACATTTTGCGCTTCCTTATATACGGTCACGGAAGACTCCAACCGCATGGGCTTGCGGTTGCAAGGGCCGCCGATTGAGGCGCCGCATGGCGGGCAGATGATCAGCGAAGGTGTTTCTCTGGGCGCCATTCAGATTCCGTCCGGCGGGCAACCTATCATTCTCTTTGTGGATCAGCAAACCACCGGCGGGTATCCGAAAATCGCCAACGTGATTACCGCCGACCTGCCCAGCGTGGGTCAACTCCGGCCGCGGGACGAGATCCGGTTCGAGTTGACCGATGGACGAAGCGCGCGCCGCTTGCTGCGAGAACGGAATCTGCCATGAATGTTCCCAAGTCCCTCTTTGTTGTAACGACTGTTGTGCTAACGGCCGTGCTGTTTGCTCTGGTGCTGTTTATGGCGCTGAAGCCGGGCGGGGTTTTTCGCGCGGCCGATCCGCCTGCCGTGGTCTATGAAATCAGGCAGCTAAGCGAACTGGTAAGCGTGCGTTACCTGGTGCAGAAGGTGGTGGGCTTGGAAGAGAAGAAATCGCCGGTAGGATCGGAGAAAATCTTGATCATCGTGCAGGCGCGCGTGCTGGGCGGCATCGATCTCAATCAGATTCAGCCGGGGGACGTGCAGCGCCGGTCCGACGGCCAATGGCTGGTGAGGCTTCCACCGGCGCGCATTCTGCACGTCAATATCGACGACAAAGAAACCAAGGTGTGGGACCGCGGCATTACCTGGTGGACTCCGTGGGTTGCGCCGAATTCGGACTTGGAGCGCCAGGCTCGGTTGAAGGCGATTGAGGAGATCGAGTCCAGCGCGCGCGACATGGGAATTTTGAAAGACGCACGGCATAATGCCGAGGGCACGATCCGGGCGCTGTTGGGAAGCTTTGGGATTCGCAGCGTCTTGTTCGTTAGCGAATCGTAGACACAGACTGTGTGTGGCTCGTCATAATGGAGCTTGCTTCCACGCGCACGCCTCCGCTGTCTACTCTACGCGATATTGTGCACGTTCGGCTTGGCTGGCTGGCAGTCCCTCACGGTGCGTTACAACTACGGGGGGAACTGGACCGGGCTCTATTGCACCGGCTCCGGGATCGAGGCAATTCCGCCAGAACTGCGCTCGGAAAACATCTACATTTTCCCGAACTCGGGTTATGACGGCCAGTCTTATCACCTCGTGGCGCACGACCCGGCTATGGTGCGCGGCTTTTCCTCTCTTTTGGACGATGCGCGGTTGCGGTATGGCCGAATTCTAGTTCCCGGTCTGGCTTACCTGCTGGCGTTCGGTCAGGACCGCGCGGTCGATCCGGCGTACCTCTGCGTGGTGTGGGTTTCCATTTTGCTGGGTTCTTACTGGCTGGGACGGTACGCGCTCTACCAAGGATATCCGGCTTGGTTCGCGCTATTGTTTGCCCTCGTGCCCGCGGTTTTGATCTCGGTGGACCGGCTCACGGTCGATATCGCGTTGGCCGCGTGTGTGGTGGGATTCGCGCTGTATACGCAAGAGCAATTGTCCTGGCGGCTTTATGCGGTGCTCGCCGCCGCGGGCCTGGTGAGGGAGACGGGATCGCTGCTGGTAGCAGCCTATTGCATCTCACTGGCCAGCGAGCGGCAGTTTCGGCGGGCGGCCTGGTGCGCGACTGCCGCCATTCCCGCGCTGAGTTGGCAGATTCTCGTGCGGTTCCGCACGCCGCCCTATCGGTACGGGTTCGTCTCCATTGATCTCTTCATGGGCATGCTGAACCGGGTTGTGCGCCCGTTTCCGTATCCCTTTGGCGGGCCGGTCAAGGCTCTTGCCATTGGGCTCGACCTGCTCGCGTTGGCCGGTATCGCGTTGGCGCTTGGCTGGGCTCTACAGCGCGCTTTCGCCCGAGCGCGGAAGCCTGTGACTGTTGCCGTTTATCTGTTCGCTTTGCTGGCGATCACACTTTCGCAACCAGGCGCCTGGTCAGAAGTCTATGCCTTTGGACGAACACTCACGCCCCTGGTGTTGCTGTCGGCTCTCGACGGTCTGTCCATCGGGTCCTTGGTTCCGGCACTATCGATCCTGGCGATCGATCCGCGCATCGGACTGCAGTGGAGTGGCCAGATCGTGAACGTGGCGCGCGGAGTGGCGAGACTAGCGCTCGGTCTCGGCTGGTGATTAAAGGCCCATCTGTGCGCAGTCGATACTGCTATCATGGAGACTTCTGTTGAGGTGCTCTTCGAACGAGAACTGGAACGAAGGGGAATTGCCTTCACAGCCGACCCCAGCACTGGTA
>DATFZA010000246.1:0-23516 GCA_035314765.1 Bryobacteraceae bacterium | reverse complement strand
CCGCATTGGGGTCGAAGCGGAAGGAATCTCCGGGCATCGCGTCAGCCAAGGCGCGGTAGACGGCCAGCTCATAGTCGGGATGGAAAACGCCGCCTTTGAGCTTGTGGGAGCTAAATCCGAACCTCATCTTCAGCGCACGAGCGTTAGCCACCATTTGCTCGACAGTTCGAACCTCCCCGGCGCCGTCCTTGGGATTTGCGTAGCGGAAGAAACAGTAAGATGCAAAGGGGACTCGCTCGCGTAGCCGTCCGCCCAGTATTTCCGAAACCGGAACCCCCCATGCCTGGCCCAGGATATCGAGACATGCAAATTCCAGCGCAGCCAGGATCTGTGTGCGGTTGTTGTATAAAGATGCGGTGGGGTTCGCGATTTTGAAACGCATTTCCTCCAACCGCGCCGGATCGTGGCCCACCAGGTACGGCTTCATTGCCCGAAACATCTGTTCGGCCGATTCCCCGCCGCCCCCCATCTCACCCAGCCCAATCAGGCCCTGATCCGTCTCCACTTCAACGATGGTCCTGACGAAGCGGCCCCAGTGGCAGCCATTGGCGTGGCGCAGCGGCGCTTCAAGCGGTACAGTAACCGTGGTGGCCCGGATATCCCGGATCTCCATAATTAGTTTCATGTTACAACAAAAGAGGCTTAAACTGATGACCCCTATCGCTTCAAAGGATCAACAAGGCCTGGTATCGCGGCTCATGCAGGCGTGCGGAGGCGCATACAGCCCCGAAACCAGGCGCAAGTATTTCATCTCCGGCCCGCAGTGGGCGGCTTCCTATCCGGGGCATGCGTTGTTCCACGCGCCGACGCGACAAGAAGTCCCGTTTGAAGTGGTCATCCGGAAGTTCGGCGAAATTGGCATCGGCTACTGGACCACGCACGATACGGACGTGATTCCAACCGAGGCCATCGGCACGGGCCGGCAGGCGGAGATCGTGGCGCGCATCAAACAATCACTGGCCGCGAATGACGTCCGGTGCTCCATGGTGACGACAGAAACTTTCCATCATGCTGTTTGGGCGGGGAGCCCCGCCGCGGAGCAGCCGCAGATCCGCGAATACGCCAAGTATCGAGTGGAGAACACCGTCGACATTGGCCACCAACTTGGCGCGTCCTTTGCCGTATACTGGCCTGGTTCGCTCGGATATTTCGTGCAGGGCGCAATCGAAGAAACCCAGACCTTACGCTGGTATGCGGAAGCGCTAAACGCCGCTTGCGATCATGACATCCAGGTGGCGGCGAAGCTGGGCCGCCCGGTGCTGAAACATTGTTTGGAAGCCAAGCCCTTTGAGCCGCAAGCCGAAATTTTGTTGCCCACCAGTGACGCGATGCTGGCGTTCATTGCTTCCGGCTTACTGACCCATGCGGAGATGGTGGGCTTGAATCCCGAGTATCTGCATGAGCTGATGTGGGGCGCCGCGCCGCGGGCCGCTTTGGCTCGGGCCCTTCTGGCGGGCAAGCTGTTTCACTTCGACATCAACGACGGCTACCGGTTGAAACACGATGTCGATATCGGCGTCGGTCTCGTCAATCCGCTGGATTGGTTGAACGTTCTGGTTCTGCTGCGGAGCCATCAATACAACGGTCCGTTCAATCTCGACTTCAAGCCCCCACGCACCACCAGCAATTTCGGCGTTTTCGAGGTCAGTTTCCCGACCGCCGTGGATCGCTTCATCACGCTTTGGGAGATGGCCGGCGAAGTCATTTCCGACCCCATCATGCAAGAGGCGACGGAAGCCCTGAAGGCTGGCGGACCAAGAGTTACCGATAGCAAAGACGCCGCCGCCATCTTTGAAGCGAATAAGGAACTCCTCACCTTGCATGAGCTGATCGCGCACCGGTTGGTCCAGATTCTGATCGGCCAACATCGCGGCAGAACCTTTTCCTTCGGAGCCTGACAGCGATGACCGGGCATATGATCTCGTTGAGCCCCGTCGATCTCGCGATCATCGCGATTTATTTCCTGGCTGTGCTCGCCATCGGCTTCTACCTGAAACGATTTGCAACCAGCGCGGAAGACTTCTTCATGGCTGGCCGCGAAATGACCGCCTGGGTTGCGGGACTAAGCTTTCTCTCGGCGAACCTCGGCTCGCTGGAGTTGCTCGGCTGGGCAGGCTCCTCCTATCAATACGGAATTCTCGCCGCGCATTGGTACTGGGTCGGTGCGATTCCCGCCATGTTGTTTCTAGGCATCGTAATGATGCCTTTTTACTACATCTCGAAGACCCACTCGGTGCCAGGCTATCTGAAGCTTCGCTTCGGTTCCGGCGCCAGCGGCTTGAGCGCGGCCACCTTCGCCGTTATGACCATCCTGATGTCGGGCGTCAATATGTACGCCATGGCGGTGGTGATGAAGGTGGTGCTCGGTTGGAACATCCACTTCAGCATTTGGGTCTCATCGGTTACGGTTGGACTGTACGTTGCGGCGGGCGGCCTGTATTCGGCCATCTTTAATGAGGTGCTTCAATTCTTCCTCATCTGGTTCGGCGCCCTGCTGATCCCGATCTTAGGCCTGATGGAAACTGGCGGCTGGAGCGGTATGGTGGCGCGCATTCAACAGAATTTTCCAGGCCAGGACCTCACTCACCTCTGGTCGACTTTGGGCCACGCCCGTGACAACCCCATGGGCATGCATTGGACCGGGATTGTGTTCGGACTTGGAGCGGTTGTCTCCATGGGTTACTGGACCACTGACTTCCTGGTCGTGCAGCGCGTGCTATCCGCGAAAGATATCCGGTCGGCCAAAATGGCGCCCATCATCGGCGCGTTCTTTAAGATGGCGGTTCCGCTCATCGTGGTCATGCCAGGGTTGCTGGGGCTGGCGGTACTGCCGGAAAAGCTGGGACCGGAAGGTTCGCTATTGCCCGGACAGCATAGCTACAACGAAGTGCTTCCGCTAATGCTGGCGCGCTACATGGGCCCTGGACTCTTGGGCCTCGGAGTGACCGCGTTGGTAGCAGGTTTCATGGCTGGCATGGCCGGCAACGTCAGCGCTTTCGCCACCGTGTGGACCTACGACATCTACAAACCCTATCTGCGCAAAGTCGCCACTGACTCGCATTACGTTTCCATGGGACGGTGGTGCACCATGATCGGCCTGGCCATCAGCATCGGCACCGCCTATCTGGCCATGGGATTTGCGAGCATCATGGACTACGTCCAGGCGCTGTTCAGCTTCTTCATTGCGCCCCTGTTCGGCACCGTGATTTTGGGGATGCTGTGGAAGCGCGCTACCGCGGCGGGAGGATTCTGGGGATTGCTCGCCGGTACCGCATCTTCTATCGCGATGTTCGTGTTGGTGAAGATCAACCCGAAGATGCTCGCCGTGATCGCGCTCTCTCCGGATGCCAAAACGCTTGCCGAGGATATGTATCGCGCCCTGTGGTCCTGTCTCATCAACATAGCCGTCACGGTTGTGGTCAGTCTGATGACGACGCCTCGATCCCCCGAGGAACTGAAAGGGCTGGTCTACGGAGCGACGAAGATCCCAGCCGACAATGCGAGCAGCCTGGTCCAGAAACCGGTCTTTTGGGCTGGCGTCGCACTCGCCGTATTTTTGATCGTCCAATGGATCTTCTGGTAGAGGGTAATGTGAAAAGGCACGTCACACCGGTTTGGTTCTTCGTCGGACTGCTGCTGCTGACCTACGGGATCTTGATTCTGGGAAGCGGCTTGGCGAACTGGTCTCATCCCTCAAACACGGTGTTGGCCGGCTTGCACGCTCCGGTGTGGTGGGGAGCAGTCCTGACAGTGTGCGGCGTAACTTACACCCTGATCTACCGCCCTCGGAAATGACGCGGAACTGACGCGGAACTCACTATGCTGCTTCCCCCACCGTACTGAAGTGTTTCTGCAGCACCAACGCAAAAGCCCCGCGCAGCCGGGCCATGCCGTATTCGTGCACCGGCACAACTAAAGGCGTGGCGCCTCCGGTGAGGGCCTGTTCCTGGACTTCGGCTTCAATCACAGGGCCGAATCGGTTCCAAGACTGGGTAAGGTCGCCGATCACCATGATCTGCTCAGGCGCAAGTCCTGCCACGATCATCCGCATACCTCGCCCTAGCGAGTGAGCCATCTTGTCGAGGGCCTGACCCGCCATGGAGTCCCCCTGGTCGGCAAGGTTCAGAAGGTCTAGAAACGTTAGACCGTCGGTGTTGCTGCTCGATTCATGGTAATAGCGAAGACCGGCTCGATTGGAAGCAAAAACTTCCCAACAGCCCCGGCTTCCGCAACTGCAAGGAGGCCCGGAAGGATCTAAAGGCACGTGCCCAAATTCGCCCGCCATTCCTCTTAAGCCCCGGACCAATTGGCCATTCACCCAGATTCCCGTGCCAATGCCTTCGGAGATGGTGACGACCACAATGTTGGTGTGCGATTGCAGCCGGTCAAACCAGGCCGCGGCGAGCACGCAGGCGTTGGCCGCATTGTCCATTTCCACTTCCAGCCCGGTTGCATCGACAATGGGTTTGGCGATGTCGACATCACGCCACTTCAAATTGGGGGCAAACACCAAACGTCCGGACGAATAGTCGACCCGGCCTGGAACACTGATACCCACGCCCTCGATCTTCTTCCCGCCGCTCGAAGCCATCATAGCCTTGATCTCCTGGATGACCAGTTTCAAAGCCAGCTTGGGATCGGGCGGGGTCGCGATGAGCTTCTGGGAACTAAGCCGGCCATTCACGTCCGCCAAGGCCACAGTCATCTGAATAGGGCGAATGTCTACGCCGATGATCAGCCGGTCGTCGTTCAGGCGGAGAAAAGTCGGCCGCCGGCCGCGGGGAAGGCGCCCCGTAGGGCCTTCGATGACCCAATGTTCGTCCACCAATTCCTCCACGATCAGGGAGATGGTACTGCGCTGCATGCCCGACATCCGCGCCAGATCCGCCCGCGAAATCGGCTGCCTCTTCCGAATCAGATTCAGGACGATTCTGCGGTTGATATCGCGCACTACTTCACTGGAAGCGATCTTGGGCGTGGACATTCCTTCGCCTCAGGATAGCGCGGGACCGGGTAGGACCCGCGTTAGCTTAGTTCATCCACACAACAATATGCAAGGACACAACAATAAAGAAGACCCAACAATATGAAAAACCCATCACTTTGTGGGGCCGACCCCCGGTCGGCCCCCGGTCGGCGGGCGACCCCCTGGTCGTCCCTCCCGCGCGCTCCTCAAAACGAAAATCTCAACGCCAGTCGGATAATCCGATAACCGCCGCCCGCCGTAACGCCGTTCGCTGACACCGCTAGCGACGTGATCTGACCAAAATTCGACGGACTCGATAGACTAGCATTGGGGTTCGCGAAGATCGGCGTGTTGGTCAGCGAAATCGCCTCGGCGCGGAATTGCAATTTGTATTTCTCCTTGTAGGCGAACTCTCGGAAGACTCCCATGTCGAGATCGAAAAAGCCCGGCCCGCGGAGAATATTTCTCCCGGTGTTCCCATAGGTCCCCTGAGCCGGATTGGCGAAAGCCGCCGGATTGAAGTACTCCTGTCCCGGACCGATGTTGCCGAAAAACTGCACTGCCGGAAGAATTTGGTTTGCTGTTTCCGTATTCCCGGGAGCGTTCAAGAGATTGTTCGAGGCGGTTACGGTGAAAGGCGTGCCGCTGACTTTCGACAGGACGGCATTCAGCTGCCAGCCGCCTAGGAGGTAGGCGCCGATGCCACTGGTAACGTACTTTTGATTCTTTCCGAACGGCACTTGATAGATCGACCACAACTGGAAATTGTTGGGGCGATCGTATCCGGCGAGGGCGTAGTTCCGCTGCCAATAAGCCGGATAGGCGAACGTCAACCCGTTATAGGTGCTGTTATCGCCGAAATCCAGCGTTCGGGAGCGGGTGTAGCTGGCGCCGAGTTGCGCCCCGCCAACGCGCCGCGTGAGCTGAGCCTGCAAAGAGTCATAGCGCACCGTTCCAAAGGGCTCCGATTCATTGATGTCGGTGGTGTTCCCAATGGTAGCGTAGAGCAGGCGCCCCGTGTTTCCGCCGTTAATGGGAGCTGCGTTGATATTCACATTCGACATTTGCCTAACCTCATGGGTCCCGACGTACGCCGCGTTGCCTACGAAGCCCCAACCGATGTCACGCTGCAAAGTCAAGTTGTAGGTCTCGATGTAGCCTCGCCGGTAGGGATTGGCGATGGCTTGCGTGGAAACGCTGGTGGGGAGGGGAATCCTCCCCTGCGAAATGTTGGGTCCAACCACTGCGGGCAAGCCTTGCGCCAGGCTGAACGGCGAGGTGAAAGAAGTCCCTCCGTACGAAGTGATAATTACCGCCGGGTAGGTGTTGCGCATGTCCCGGAAGTTGTCGGGATCGTCCGTTAGACCCGCGCCTCCGCGGATTACGGTCTTATCGTTGAGCCGATATGCGAATCCGAAGCGGGGAGCGAAGAAGCCCCAGCCTACGTCCTCCCCGGTATCGCAAGGCACTCCACCCTTGCAGCCGATCAGCACCAGACCCGTGGATGGCTGGAACGTGAAGTTGCCGGAGTGGTCGCGCGTGACGAACGGATAGTATTCATATCGCAACCCCAAGGTCAAAGTGAGTTTTCGCGACACCTGCCATTGATCCTGAGCGTAGAAAGCCCAGGTCGAAAAGCGAATTGCATTGGGATCGACGTATTGGGTGGCTTTCCCCGCCTGGAACGGCAGACCCAGCAGGAAATCGGCAAACGCGTTGTATTGGGTGGGAGCGAGGCCGCCGTTGAGAGCAGTCAGGCTGCCGTTGAAGTTGAAGGATCCGCGCGCCGTCTGGAAGCTTCCTCCCTGAGGCTGGAAATGGTTAATGGCACTGTGCGTATAATCCCAGCCGTAGCGCATTTGATGCCGGCCCTTGGTCCAACTGAAGTTCAGGTTCCCGACGTAGCTGTTGTCGCGGAATTGAAATGGGTTACCGGTGCTGGAATTGCCGAACGCCGTGAATCCGGTGACGTTGAAGTACGGGATGCCACCCTGCAGCGGCCCGCCATTGGTTCCCGGAATCATCAGCGTGTTCAGACCGATGTTGGAGTTAGCATCGTCCGCCGCCGCTCCCAGATTTTGCCGGCCGAATCCAACGTTGCCATCTATGAGCATGGTCGGCGAGAAGGTGTGCGTACCTCCCAACGAAATGTTCTGGACGGTCACAAATGCCGCTCCCGGCTGCCCGCCGTCCCAAGTGCCGCCATCGGCGGCGCCAAATTGAAAAGGATCGGCGATGGTGCCCTTCGAGATGCTGTAACGCCCAAAGATCATGGTGTGATCGTCTGGATTCCAGGTCATCTTCCCGTCGGCGTTATCGCGAGTGAGGGCGTAGTCGGCGGTGCCGAAGTAGTTGTTGCTGAGCGCGGCAGTAGTCAGGTTAGGCGCTGGCAACAACTTGAGATAGGTGGCCGGCGCAAAGGCGATTCGGTTAGCGGGAATCATGTTGTTCGAGAAAGGCATGCGGCCTGTGCCGTTGGCGTTCCCCGTCGCGGGGTCGTAAATGGTCGTGCCGCTTCCCGCGAAATTCCCGGAGATCAGAGCGGCCGTAGGCAGCGTGGCAAATCCCGAAATGGCTTGCCGTTGCTCAGTCCGCTCCCAATCTCCGAAGAAGAAGAGTTTGTTGTGCTTGATGGGACCGCCCACGCGGGCGCCAAACTGATTCAGGATGTTTTTCGGAAGCTGCTTGCCCGTAAAGAAGAACGGCCGCGCGTTGAAATCTGTGTTGGTGTTGTATTCCCACGCGGCGCCGTGAAATTCATTGGTGCCGCTGCGAATGATCACGTTCACGGCCGACCCGCCCGCGGTTCCTTGCTCAGCCAGGAAGCTGTTGGTTGCGATGTTGACCTCTTCGATGGCTTCTTCCGGCGGAACATACGCAATGAGATAGGGAAGCCACGGGTAGATTACGCCCGCGCCGTCCAAACGGACATTGTTGTTTACGTAAGAGATACCATTCACGTTGAACGACATCGCTCTTTCCGGATTACCGGCGGCTGAGTTCTGCTCGGCGGGAGGAGCTATCCCCGGTGTCAGCTTCAGCAGATTTTCGAAGTTGCGGCCGGTACTTCCGGCTTCTGGAAGGTCGGCGAGTTGCTGGGTGCTGATGCTGCCATGGATGTCGCCCCGGTCGGTCTGCATCAACTGCGCGGCGGCGCTGACGCTGACTGTTTCCACTACTCCCGCGACCTTGAGCTGGGCGTCGGACCGCGTTACCGAATTCACGTTGACGATCAGGCCGGTCTGGGTCAGCACGCTGAAGGACGGCGCCGTGATCGAGATCCGATATTCTCCTGGTTCAAGCGTCTTGAACGAGTAAGCGCCAGTCACATCGGTAGTGGCGGTTTGGACTACTCCGGTGTGGACGTTAACCGCTTCGATTTTGGCGCCAGGCAGTGGGGCCGCGGATGGATCGGTGACGGCGCCGCTCAGTGTCCCGTACAATACCTGAGCGTGCGATGGGGTGCCGATCGACACGGCCCCGAGAAATACCAAACAGGCTAGGAGAAGGAAGCTGCCGCGCCCGGCTCGCGTTGCCAAGCGAGAGTGAGACGTCGTGGTCATTGGGACGAACCTCCTGAAGCATTCGATGGAGACAACATAAGTTGTCGCCTCAAACAAAATATACAGAAGTTGGAAAGAAAGTCAAGCGGTCACCGGAACAGAGCTCGCCGTTCTAGGAGTCTCTCAAATGCCGTTGGCGCAATCGCCACGGTCCGTCGAGGTCTCAACCTTTCGCGGTGGCCCGGTCCTTCCGGGCGCGTCGAGCGCTTCAACAACCGCGATGCCACGTTTAGGGATGTGACGCGCCGCGCCGGACTGGAGGGCGGCATTTTCGGAATGGGCGTCACCATTGGCGATTACAACCGCTATGGTTATCCGGATCTCAATTCCTACGAAGCTGCAAACAATATTAAGCACTACAACGGCGACATTCTCTTCCCGTACATGAGCTGGATCGGCGCCAACAAGGTTTGGTTGCCCAGCCGTTTTAACACCAGCCAAGTGTGCTGTGTAAATAAAGCTCTACACGAGACCCTGCCATGAATGCTGCTTCGGTGGCGCTGGGTGGATCTTGCCGGTCCTACTGTTGGCGGCACCGCTAGATGGCCGATTCCGCCTACCGCCCGCAACTGTTCATCGTAACTCCCGCGGGGACGAAGGCGGTGCCTCTTACACCAGACGAGTTTGTCTACGGTGCCAAGGTTGTAGCCGGCATTGAGATGCGCCTACTGGTTCTGGGTGGCGAACCGGTACTTCCTTCCGAGACCCAGGTCATACACAGGGACAAGCTCGATGAGGTCCGAACGTTCAAGATCGACATACCAGATAAGTCTCTAGCTTTTTTCCACTTAGTCCGCGACCCAAAGCGGGACTCCATGTTGAGGCGAGCTTTTGTCAAGGAAACCCTGGCGTTCGGCGTGCGCGCGGTGGACGGCGAGGACCCACGTTATGCCCGGTCGGGGCAAGCAAAGCTCTGGACGCGGGTCCGCTATGCGGTGCGCCACACTTTCGAAGTGCATTCGAGGAACGGCGGCTATATGCCTGCCTACAGCTTGTTCGCGAACTATGCCATGCCGTTTATCGCCCAGGAATGGTATCCGGGGCAGAGACATGCGGGCCGGGAATTGGGCAGCGGAACCGCCGGGGTCCGATGGGGCGGGAGTTCTGGCCGGATTTGAAGAAGAAGCTGCCCCGGTAGCGAACCTGCCGCCACTTTGGTCGCATAGGCGAGGAAAAGCTGGCCTCAGGGCGAATCTGAGTCCTCCCGCGAAACCCATCCCCCGATCCGCGCGTCAGTGCGCTAAGATAGAAACGTCCCTCGTCTCGCGTCGATGGGTGAATTGTATGAAAGCAAAGCTCTTCCTGCTTGGTATTCCGGCTGTTGCCGGGGGCCTCTTCCTGGCCATCGGCTTGGCCGACGACAAAAACGACAAGTCCAGCTCGTCAGGCTCTAGCTCCGCAAGCGATACCGTCGCCAAGCCCATGACGGAGAAGCAACGGAAGGCGCAAGAGAAGAAGCTGCGCAAGGAGTTGGAAACTCCCTACAAAACCTGGCTCAACACCGACGTGGTGTATATCATCACCGATGAAGAGCGCCGAGCTTTCAAGAATCTGCAGACCGACGAGGAGCGCCAGCAGTTTGTGGAGCAGTTCTGGCTGCGGCGCGATCCCACGCCGGACACGGAAGAGAACGAATTCAAAGAAGAGCACTACCGCCGGATCGCCTACGCCAACGAGCATTATGCTTCCGGCATCCCTGGCTGGAAAGCGGATCGCGGCCGCATCTACATCACCTTCGGTCCTCCGGATGAAATCGAATCGCACCCTTCCGGCGGCAGCTATGAGCGCCCGCAGGAAGAAGGCGGCGGGTCGACGTCTACCTATCCATTTGAGAAGTGGCGTTATCGCTATATAGATGGCATTGGCAACAACGTGGAAATCGAGTTTGTGGATACCACCATGTCGGGCGAATACCACATGACCATGGATCCTTCTGAAAAAGACGCACTGCTCTATGTTCCGGGCGCCGGCTTGACCATGAATGAGCAGATGGGCCTGTCCGACAAGACCCAGCGCTTCAATCGCACCGACGGAACGCACCTGGGAACCGGGAACTCGCCGTTGCCGGCCAGTATGAATGAGTTCGAACGGATCGAGCGTTTTGCGGCCCTCTTTAAGCCGCCCAAGATCAAATTCCCCGATTTGGAAGCGGTGGTCAATTCGAGCATCCGCTATAACACGCTGCCCATGAAGGTGCGCGCGGATTTCGTCAAGATTACCGATTCCACCGTGCTCAGCAACGTAACGCTGCTGTTTGAGCGCAAGGACTTGCAGTTCAAGCAGACGGAAAATGTTTCCAAGGCGACGGTCAATATTTATGGCCGCATCACCACGCTGTCGCGCCGCTCGGTCAACGTGTTTGAAGATGTCGTGCAGGTGGAGGTGCCCAACAGCATGTTGCAGAGCGCCATTGCCGGCTCGTCCGTCTATCAGAAGTCCATTCCGCTGGCGCCGGGCATGTACCGGCTCAATGTGGTTTGCAAAGATATCGTGGGCGGTAACACGGCCACCTACGAGATGGCGCTGAACGTCCCGCATTATGAGGATGAGAAGCTTTCGGGCAGCAGCCTTATTCTGGCTGACCTGATCGAGAAGGTGCCCTCGCGCAGTATCGGTACAGGCCAGTTCGTCATCGGAGACACCAAGGTTCGCCCGCGCATGACGGATACTTTTGAGCGCAATGAAAAGCTGGGAATCTACGCTCAGTTCTACAATTTCGCGGCCGACGAGAAGACCAAGAAACCGAACGGGTCCATCGAGTATCAGATTGTTAAGAATGGATCGGACAAGCCGGTGTTGGACTATACCGAGGACGTGAATGCAATTAAGGGCTCTTCTGCTCAACAGGTGACTGTGGAAAAAGTCTTGCCGCTCCAGTCGTTGGAGCCGGGCGTGTACATGCTAAAGATGAAAGTAACGGACAAGGCGGCCAACCAGGTGCTGACACCTACCGCCAACTTTACGATAAAGTAGTGGAAGGGCACGGCCTGTTCGCCGCGCCCGTTTGGATACGGAAATTGTGATCCTTCGGCAGTCAACCCGAGCCGCGGTACTGGGAATGGCGCTCATGGCTTGCCTGCCCGTGTGCCTGGCCCAATCGCGTCTTGCCGCCAGTTCGTTACAGCTTTCTGGGAGCATCGCCGGTTACGTGCGGGACGTTGCGGGTGTGCCCCAGATGGGCGCCACCGTCGCGCTCTTCAATCGCCAGGAACGGCAAATCTTTCAGGCCATCACTAATGAGCGGGGCGTGTTCGGTTTTGACGGGCTGGCGCCGGAAACCTATTCAATCCGGGTATCCTTGTCCAGCTTTGTTCCGGCGCTCAAACAGAGGATCATTGTCCAGCCGGGAATGCAGAGCCTGCTCTACATCAATATGGCCAGCCTGCTGAGTTCGGTCGAACTCGTGTATGCAGCCCCGGGCCAAGGCGCGCTGATGAGCGACGACTGGAAGGGTACGTTGAAGGTATCGAGTTCCACTCGGCCGGTGCTGCGCGCCCTGCCCGATTGGTTCCCCAATTCCCCCGGCGAAACCCCGGCGGAAAAACCGGTCGGCGGAACCAGTAAGTTCGCAGACACGCGCGGCGTGGTGCAGTTGTCCGCCGGCGATCCAGGTTCGCTCGGTGGCGCGGCCGATTCGGATTACGGGACGGCGTTTGCAGTGGCAACCTCTTTCCTGGGCCGCAACCAATTGGAGTTGAGTGGCGATGTTGGCTATGGTATGCGCACCGGCATGCCCGCCGCCGCGTTTCGGACCACCTGGAGCCGCGACGGCTTTGGGCCCGAAGTAACTCTCAACATGCGCCAGCTCTCTGTGCCGATCTCTTTCGCCCAGACCTCCGGCCTGCCGGCCTTGCGAACCATGTCGCTCACTACACGCGATCACCTGGAATTAGGCGACGCAGTGCGGCTGGAATATGGAGCGTCGATCGACTCCGTTTCATTCCTGGATCATTTCAACTACATCAGTCCATTTGCCCGTGTGACCTATGATGCGGGAAAGTGGGGCACGGTACGCGTGGCTTACAGCTCCGGGTCGCAGCCAATCGAATTGGAGCGGGGCAACGGGGCCATGACGCCGGCCGGCGCGCAAGCCGACGCCGTTCAGAACTACGATCCGGAACTGTCGCACGACTTGGCGGCGCTCTCCTACCTGCCCAGGGTTTCTCTGCGCGATGGACGCGCCCAGATCCAGAGGACGCAGAATGTTGAGCTGGGATACGAGAAGAAGCTGGGCGTGACCAAGGTACAGCTTTCAGCCTTCCACGAAAATGTCAGCAACGGCGCGCTCAGCGCAGCTTCCGGTGATGGCGTCTTTGGCGCCGGCGAGGTTTTGCCCGATCTGTCCGACCGCACTAGCATCCTGAATGTTGGCAGCTATCAGCGCTACGGTTATGCCGCTTCGGTCGAGCGCCGGATCTGCGATCGTCTGGAAGCTGGCGTGGCGGCCGGAAGGGCGGGCGCGCTGACCACCACCGGCGCCCAGTTTGATAGCAACAGCGCCGATGAGTTGCGCGGAATGCTCCACACCAGCGAGCGCTTCTGGGCTTCAGCCCGCGCCGCGGCGACGCTGCCCGGCGCCGGAACGCGAATTCAAGCCAGCTATCAATGGAACGAGAGCGGTTCGCTGCTGCCGGCGCACGCCAATCTCACCGGCAGCACCTATACCGACGCCGGCTTGAACATTCATGTGAGTCAGCCCCTTCCCGGATTCCCCGGCATGCCCGGCCGCCTGGAAGCCACTGCCGACATGCAGAACCTGACAGCCCAAGGTTACCTGCCGATCAACGCATCGGATAACCGGCGCATCCTGCTGATGCAAGCGCCCCGAGCGGTGCGTGGCGGGCTGAGCTTTATTTTTTAGTCCGGCCCTCCAGCCCTGCTAGCCCGGCCCTGCTAGCTCACCTTTCTATCCCAACAGAAATGGAGAGTCTCGGGGGGCCGACACCCCCGTCGGCGCCGGACCCCCTGGTTCCGGCTCTGCCAACGCAACAAAAACTGGGGAACGTGGTGTCCGTCCTGGGCTTAAATTTAAAGCACGAAGGCCGACGGGGGCGTCGGCCGCGATCCAGGGGGATCGCCCTACATCGAGAAACTGCGGCGCCGCCATAGACGGTATCCCACAACGCTGATGTCCGGATTGTCCACCGGCTCGTAGTTGCTTTCCAACCACCCTTCCAATGTTCCGAACCTGTGGTCTAGCTTCGTGGCGGACGGAAACACCCGCAGAAACTCTTCGCGCGAAAGCTGCAGGTACATCACCCACTCCGGCGGCCGCTTTTCTAACTCTCCGAGCACTTCGAACTCTTCCCGCGTGGTCATCATCCCCGGCGCCAGAAAAGAGTAGCGCGAGAGATTGCTCGCCTGGGTCACGAAATAGAAGATGGGCATGTAGGGGTACACAAACAGTGACTGGCCGGGACCGACCCGGGCCAGCATTTGTTCCATCCCCGCTCGCTGGTCCGCGGGCACGCGCAGCCGGCCTACCGGGCTCGCCACGCTCTGCGTCCCACGCCAGCTCGTCCAATAATTGGCCGCAAAAAGCAACGGAAACAGTAGCGCGATCGGGGCGGCCAACCTTGCCACTCGGGCGGGAACCAGCCGCGCCAACGCAGCCACGGTGAGCGCATACGGCAGTGCGGCCACAAATGCCAGGTGCATCACGTCCGCCCTCGGAAACGCAGTCAGTACCAGCGCCGTCATCGACGCCAGCAACAGCGCCACGATCCCGCCTTCACCGCTGGAAATCTTTCCCCGCCACGCCGCCAGAGCCCACAACGCCAGCGCGGCCAGCGGCAGAATCGCTGGGAGTTCCACGCACAGCAGCACCAGCAGCAAGGTCGCCTGCTCGAACCCTTGCGTGCTCCGGATCGCCTGCCCCCATCCCCCGATGACCGAACCGTAGGGCATCACATTGACACCGGTGTAGTGGGTGCTGAGCCAGGCCATTTGCTCGAAAAACGCTTTCAATCCGCCTTCCGCGGCCAGCGTCGCCAGCGCCGCGGCGCTGACCAGCGCAACCGCACCGGCAAAATGGAGCAATCTGTTCCGCTGCTCGCGGCGGACGGCCATCCAGGCCATGGTCGCCGCAATCAGGAGTCCTAATGAAGGCGTACACCAAGCCGCCGCGCCCATCAGGGCGCCGCTCGCCCACCACCAGGCCGGCGAGGTCCTGCGCTGTGCGTCCGTCGAGCACCGCACCACAAAGCACAAACCGAGCAACGCCAGGGTCGCGCTATCCCAGCGATGCTGGGCGGTCAGAAAACTTGGATCGGCAATCTGAAATCCCGCGAACGCCACTGCCGCCGCCAAGGCCGGAATAAGAGACGATAGTCTTTCTGTCAGCCAGAAGACCAGCGCGCATTGGAGCGCCAGGTCTAAAATCACTGGCAATCTTCCGGCCCACAACGAAACGCCAAAGCACCGGAAAATCGCGGACTGCAGCCAATAACTCCCCGGGCTCATATAACCGAAAAAGTCCACGTAGGGTACCGCGCCGTGCGCCAGGCGCTGGGCTGGCTCCAGCAGGATGCCTTCGTCGTTAGTGAACACCATCCGGTTGCCGTGAAACAGCAACAGCAAGGTGGTCATCGCCAGAAAAATGACGGCCGCCATCTTAACCGGCGCAGAGATGGCCATGGACCGCTACTCCGCGCGCTCCCAGATGGCGACGACAGTCTTACCGGCATTCCAGCCGAGCATTGGGTCCAGGATACGCGAGACCGGAACCAGCACGCGATCCCAGAACAGGATCTGGTTTCTCGTTGGCATGGAGCTTGAGAGCAGCAGCCGGTTACCGGCGGAAGCCAGCAGTCCCGCCGAATCCAGATAAACCATCCGCTGTTCCGTAATTCCCGCAGGTGGCGCTACTTGGCGTAGCGACTGGCGCGTATAGCGGCGATAGTGGCCGATCGCTTCATCGAACGGCGTGTAGAGGAACGGATGGGCCGGCGAAAGCACCACCATCCAACCGCCCGGCCTCAGGCGATCTCGCGCCCGCAGCAACTCCGCGGCGTCGTCCTCAATGTGTTCGAGCACATCAATGTAGAGAATCGAATCGAACTTTCGACCGGCCGTCAAGTCGCCGATCGCGCCAGCCACCGCGCTGTGGCGCGCGCTCGGAAGTTGGATCTTGCTCAAAAGCGACGCGTCCGGCTCCAGACACGTCCACGATCGATACTCGAGATCGCTCAGCAGAGTGGTGTTGACTCCCAGTCCCGCGCCCACTTCTAGCACGTCGCCTTTAATGTACGGGGCGATTTGGCGGCGCCAATAGGCTTTCCAGTTGATCGCCAGGGCAAATAGCGGCAGTTCCGCGCCCACATATTCGAAGGCGGCATGGGCGTGGGTGGAACTCATCGGCGGAGCGCGGCCTCTCTTGTCTCCGCCAGCCCGCTCCCCAGCCGATCCAAATCGCCGCCAGTTCGGCCGAGAACAAAGAACTGCGCATCGCGCAGCAGAATGAAGTTGGTCGCGCTACGCCGGCTGACGATGGTGAACACGAATAACACCGCAAACGTCAGCGCCTGCATGACGAGTATGGCCAGCCAGCCGGTTGCGGAGGTTTCCCATCCATGCAGCCCGAACAGCCAGCAAGCGCCCGCTGCCAGTGCCGTCAGCAGCGCCAATCCCACGGACGCCGCCAGCACCCTCGCGCCCACTTGATCGCTGAAGACCGACATCGCCGTGAAGCCATGCACCATCAGGCTGACGAAGTTCATCTTGGATTTTCCCGCCAGCCGGCTGCCGCGGTCGAGCACGCGCCACCGATGCGGCAAGCGGGCGCGGTACACCGCCGCCGCGTAGTGGTTCCAAAGATCCGACACCGCCATCAGCCGCGTCAGAGCGGCCCGCGGCAAGACGGAGAAATTTCCCACGCGCACCTCAATCCCGGTGAGCGCCAGGTGCAGCCAGCGATAGAGACCATAAAAGAACTGAAAGACGGCGCTCTCCATGCGCTTTCCCCGGGCCGCGAAGACAATCTCTTTCCGGCCCCCACGCTCGAACTCTTCGAGCAGCGCCGGCAGATCTTCTGCCCGGTCTTCACCATCGCCGTCCATCACGATCACGGCACTGGCGTTGGTGAACGAATACATCTGATACAGTCCCAGCGCAATGGCGCGTTGGTGCCCCAGATTGCAACGCAGGTGGAGAACTTCGACGGCGGGAGGCCAGTCAGCCGGAAGCGGCTCTATCGAAGCATCGTCGACGATGAGGATCATCGGCCGCCAGCGGGACCCCGCCAGCACCTGATCGATGCGAGGCAAGAGCAGGCACAGGGCTTCCCACTCGTTAAAGCAGGGGATGACGATACCGAGAGTCTCGCCGGACTTCTCCATGCCCTCTCGTGTCTATCGGCAGCCGCCAGCCGCACCGTTACAGTGAAAACCAGGGACGGACGAGACGTTCCCTGGTTTTCAGGGGAAACCTGGGGAACGTCTCGTCCGTCCCTGGTTTTCGCGCGCTAACCCATCCCCACGCTGACGTTCAGCAGCAGATCGTTTACCGCTTTATCGAACGGAGGCGTCCCGGCGAGCTGATACAGCACGCCGCCTTCTTCAATATCCTGCGCCAGTGAATCCTCCAGCGTCTTCGACGGATGCCGGAACGCCGCCCGCAGTTGTTCAATAGCCAAGTTGTAATAATGCATCCGCTCCGCCGGCGCTTTGGTCACCATACGCGCATACGTGCGCGCTAATTCGTAGTGATTTTCCGCCTGATTATCGCTGCCAACCGGCGCCATCGCCAGTCCCCGCTGCAGATAAAAGCGGGAGCGCGCCAAATCGGAATCGGCATAGTGCTGGCCCAGCAGCCGGTACAATGGCGCCATCGACGGGCCCAATTGCCGCGCCCCAATGGCATCGAGCGGCGCCAGCGCGTGTTCGTACTGAATCAGTTCCAATTGCTCTTCGTCGCTCAACGGATGCCCCACTAAGTGCGCCAACCGCTGGTGAATCGCATGCAAATTCAGCGAGATTTCAGAATACGTCAGAAAGCTTTGCTTCAATTCCGTTTCGCTGTCGTTCAGCAGCTTGCGCGTCTCGACGTGGATCTTGTCTAATCGTTCCGACGCCGTTTTGCTTTCGTCCCGCAGCGCTTGCCGCGTCTCTTCCTGTAAAGCGCGCAGGTCTCCCATGGCCAGGCCAAGCTCGTCCTTGATCATGCGCGCCGACCGGTCGGCCTGCCTTCCGAAATTTGCCGACGTGAAATACGAGGTAACCACGAAGATAATCGTATAGAAGGCCGACAAGGCCAGCAGCGTGGTCACCAGAATCTCCATGTCACCCACGCGCCGGTTGTAAATTTCCATCCGGTCTTGCAGCATCTGGGCCCGCACATCGGTATCGATCCGGTCCGGAGATCGCACCGGCAAGTAGTCCCACTGATGCGCATTCCAGAAGACGTAGACCGACACCACGATGACCGCGAACGCTGCCGCGATCACGACCCATTGCGCGTAGGTACGGGCGTGTGACTGGTGGTTCCTCACACTCTAATAGTAAGGGCAACACCTGATCTCAGTATGCCCCTTTGAGTACTATCCGTTCTGAGCCGCTGGACTATGCCATCCGGCTGCAATAATTAAACCACGACCGTGAGAGCAATTCTGCGCCTTTTCCCACTCTGTCTTCTTCTGCTTAGCGGCAATCTCACCGCCGCCACGCATCCCGAAGACTGGTTTCGAGAGATTCCTGAAATGGAATCCCGGCTCACCGCCCTGACCGGTCTGCCGTTCAAGCATCCCGTTCCGTATGCCGTGATCGACCGCGGCCAGTTGCGCAAGAACCTCGATGACACTGTCAAAAGGACCCTTAAGCCCGAAGATGTGCGAATTCAGGAAGCCGTTCTCAAAATGCTCGGGCTGGTGCCCAATGATTTCGATCTCAAGACCACCCTGGTGGACTTGCTGACCGAGCAAGCCGCGGCGTTCTACGACTTTCACAAGAAGAAGCTTTTTCTGCTCGATAACGACCCCGGCGCGGAAGCGCGCGTGGCTCTGGTACATGAACTGGCCCACGCTTTGGCGGACCAGAATTTTCACCTGGATCGGTTTGTCAAGGACAATGGCCGCGGTGACGACTCGGAGACTGCCCGCCTCGCCGTTATGGAGGGCCAAGCCACCTGGTTGATGACCGCCTATATCGCCGATAGCAACACCGGCCTCCCGGATTCTGCCCTCAAGGACCGGCCGGATTTGCTAACCCAGAGCGCCGCCGAGTTTCCAGTTTTCGCCAAAGCGCCGCTTTACATCCGCGTATCCCTCGTCTTTCCTTACGAAGACGGACTCCTATTCCAGGACGCGCTCTACCGCCGCTTTGGCCGCGAATCGTTCAGCCGCGTGTTCCGCGATCCTCCCGTGACCACGCATCAGATTCTCCATCCCGAAGCGTACACCGATCAACCGCCACCCAAATTGCCGTCGCCGCCCGTTCCGCCGCGCCAGCACGATCGCCTGCGTAAACAAGCCGAGGGCACGCTGGGCGAAATCGACCTGCGAGTGTTGCTGGTGCAGACCGTCGGAAAGGCCGAAGGCGAAGCCGCCGCCGCTCACCTGAACGGCGGGGCGTATGCGTATTACGAGAACAAGCGCAAACAGAATCCCGTTCTCACGTTCGCCACCACTTGGGATTCTCCGCAAGCGGCCCGGCATTTTTTCGATCTGTACCGCAAAGTCCTGGCCCGGAAATGGACCAAAATCGAGATCGTGGAGCAAAGTGGCGACCGGCTCGCGGGTAGGGGCGATGGCGGCCAGTTTCTGGTAACTTGCAACGGGAGCGAGGTGTCCAGCTTGGAAGGTTCGCTCGGCTTAGCCCAACCTGCGAAGGTTGGTTTAGAACGTCCGGTAAGATAAAAGTATGCGTTTTGCGCGGCTGGCATTTTTCCTTTCGAGTTCCTTGCTCCTGGCTACCGACCCCTCGCCGCTTCCGGTGCTGCGCCCCGCGCCGGACTTTGTCATTACCTATCCCGGCGGTCAGAAGCAGGCGCTCAACAAATATCGCGGCAAAGTGGTCGCGCTCGAAATGCTCTACACCACCTGCCCGCATTGCCAGAACGCCGCGCGTGTGTTTAGCAAGCTATACGCCGAGTATGGCGCCAAAGGCTTTCAGCCGGTCGGCGTGGCCTTCAATGAAGCGACCGACGGCAAAGTCACCGATTTCGTGAAAGTCACCGGCGCCACCTACCCGATTGGCTACGCCGAGCGCGAAGATGTGTTGAAATTCTTGTCCTTATCTTCCATTGAACGCTTTGTCGTACCGCAAATCGTGTGGATTGACCGCTCTGGCAACATCCGTTCCGAGACTCCTCCGCTGGGCGAGGAGAGAATGTTGCAGGAACCCTACTGGCGCGAAATGATCGAAGCGCTGCTCAAAGAACACACCGCCAGCGCCGTACGCCACACCACTGCGGCGGCCAAGCACTAAAATCTAGCGGATGCATCGGGCGACTCCCGCTTACCAGCGAGACCGCCGGGGACACACCGGGCTTCTGTCCGTACTCTTCCCCAAGAATCTCTCCAGGTGTGTCCCCCCTGCGTCAGGCAGATGACTTCTTAGCAGCCCTACTGCGCCGTCCAATAAATAGTCACCACCGTCTTCCTCCCCTTTTTCGCATGAAACGCGAACCGCTTCCATCCGTTGGCGGCCGACGGCGCTTCAGAAACCGTGACGTCCTTCGGCTCGATCGTCAAATTCACCGGAACTCCCGGCAACGCACCGCTCAAGATTAAACCGACCGAAGGCGTGGTCCCATCGATGACCACATTGTCTCCCTTGGGTAGCGGGCCCGACCACAGCATCAAGCCATTCGAAGGACCCTTGGACGCCGGCGCAGGCGCCGGAGTCACTTGGCGTGGAGTAAGAGCAGGAGCTGGCGGCGGAGATGCAGGCGCAGGCGCAGGCGTCTGCGGCGCGGCAGCCATAGGCAAAGACGCGGCGCCGGTCGTGGCCGCGGGAGCCTTCACGGCCGGGCGCGGCTTCGGCGGAACCGGTTTCGGCGGAACTGCCGTCTCCGGTTGTGCCGGAGGGGGAGCCGCTTCCGGCACCGGCGGAGTGTCAACGGGCGCTCCAGAGGCTGGAGGTTTCGGAGCCGTATCCTCGGGGGCGGGTGCCTGTGCCACCTGCTTGGGCGCCAAGCCGGCCGCCCGGTTCACATAATAACGGTACCCGAAGAACCCAGCGCCGCCGATACCGATAAGCAGCAACAGCGCTCCCAACCAAACCAGGGAACTGCCGCTCCCCTTCTTCTGCACCGCGGCGGCTGGTTTCGGCCGGGCAGGCGGCGGAGCAGCTGCCGGACCTGACCCCGGACCAGCCGGAGCAGATGCCGGACCCGGTGGTGGGCCAGACAAAGGTCCTGCCGCGGCCGGTTTGGCCCCGGGTGGTGGTCCCAGCGGTTCCCATTTCGGAGCCGGGGCTGGCCGCGAAGGCGGTGGAGGCGCAGGCTGCGCGCCGCTCACCGGCGTGCCACACTCCTTGCAGAACGAGGCGTTGTCCTCCAGGGGAGCCTTGCATTTGGCGCACAAGGCAGCCGCCGTCCTGGCCTCCGAGGGAGGCGGAGGCGGCGGCATCGCCGAGCCACAATTGGTACAGAACCGCGCCGGCTCCTGATTCTTGTTTCCACACTTCGCGCAGGACCACATCTGCATCACCTCCTTGCAATAGACTAATCCATTCCCAATATCGGCATAAGCCCTCGCGCAAATTAGTGGCTCCCAACCCCCTTGCCAAAAGAGCGAGACGTTCCCGAGTTTGCAGCGGGCGGGCGAACGACGGGTTAGAATCGAACTGGCGTAGCAAAGAGGCTTTGGCTGCGTCCTCTGGTGAGTCGGTTGCCATGGATGAACTGAGCGCCATATCGCGTCGAGGATAGGTCAATCCGGGGCTTGTTGGCTGGTAATACATTTCCTGCGGTCGCAAGGGTTAGATAAAACAAGACTTAACCGTTTTGTCCTGGCTTGCGACAGGCTGTGGCAGTAAACTCCCGCTAGACATCCGCTAGGCATAGTTAACTGGTTCAGAAACGCCGGGCTGTTTATCGATCCTGTGCCGGGACATCCCGGCCCGCTGCGCCTCTACGCTCCAGAGACGCAAGTCGGGCTCCGGTTAATCACCAGCCAATATAACCCGACGGTCTTCACCGTCTCCTGAAACTGGACGAAGTCAACCGGCTTCTGGACGTAGCTGTTGGCGCCCAGCTTGAACGCCAGCTCCACATCGCGGTCTTCGCTGGAGGACGTCATGACCACCACCGGAATCGTCCTGGTGCGCGGATCGCGCTTCACCTGCTCCAGAACCTCGATGCCGCTGACCTTGGGTAGTTTCAGATCGAGCAGCACCAAGACTGGCGGCTGTTCGAAGTATCGGTCAGCGTAAGAACCCCGGCAGAAGAGGTAGTCGAGCGCCTCTTCGCCATCTTCAACGACGTGGATGTTGTTGTTGAGCTTTCCGTTTCGCAGCGCGCGCAAGGCGAGATCGGCGTCGTCTTGGCTATCTTCGACCAATAGAATTTCGGACTTCGTTGAAATCATGAATTTACCCTTGTTAATTCACTAGTGACCAGGTCCGTTTCCGTCAGGCTGGATTCGGCCTGGCCGAGAGTGAAATAGAAGGCCGCTCCACGGTCCAGTTCCGCGCTGGCCCAAACGCGCCCTCCATGTTTTGTGATAATCCGGTGCACCGTGGCCAAGCCGACGCCGGTGCCCTCAAAATCCTGTTCGCGGTGCAGCCGCTGGAAGACTCCAAACAGCTTATCGGCATACTTCATATCGAAACCCACTCCGTTGTCGCGCACAAAGAACGTAGGGCTTCCCGATTCGTTCAGCTGGCCGATCTCTATGCGTGCCTGAGACCGCGTGCGGGAATACTTGAGCGCATTGGAAATCAGGTTCTGGAACACCAGCCGGATCAGCATGGCGTCGCACGCTACCGGCGGCAGGTCCGCGATGCTCCATTCAACCTGGCGTCCGGCAAATTCCGGTTGGAGCAGCGACCTGACCTCCTCAATGGCGCGATTGACATCGACCGGCTCCCGCCGGATCGACTGGCGGCCCACCTTGCCCAACTTCAACAACTCATCCACCAGCACTCCCATCTTGGTGGCGGCGCGCTGCACCCGCTGCAAATAGGACTGGGCTTCGGGCGCCAATCCGCCGGCGAATTCCTCCAGAAGAATGGCGCAAAATCCGGCCATTTGCCGCAGAGGCGCGCGCAGATCGTGGGCTACGGCGTAGGTGAAGGATTCGAGTTCCGTATTCGAGGCCTGTAGTTCCGCCGTGCGCGCGTTCACCCTGCTCTCGAGGTCCTCATTCAACCTCTCGACCTCGCGCTCGGCGGCTTGTCGCTGCGTGATATCGCGCATGATGACGGTGAACAGCGTCCTTCCGTCGGTTTTCACTTGAGAGATCGATGCCTCGATCGGAAACTCCTCGCCGTTGCTCCGCTGCGCCCACACCGCGTTCAGTGCCCCCATCGTCCGGTTGGTTGAATTGGTTTCGCCAAATGCCCGGATATGCGCGCCGTGCCCGGCCCTGAAACGGGACGGGATAAAGCGTGTAATGGATTGACCCAAAGCCTCGGCCGCCGGGCAAAGAAACATCTTTTCCGCGGCTAAGTTGAAGACTACGATAACCTGCCCGGCATCCACCGTAATGATGGCGTCCATGGCGGACTCGATAATGCCCGCCCGCCGATCCAGGCTTTCGCGCAACAAGACGTCTTTTTCGCGCAACGCCGCCTGCAGGAGTTTCATACGCTCCAGATTCGGGCTGATGGTTGCCCACGCGACGACTTGGCCCGCTTCATCCCGGATAACAAACGCGTCCCAGAGCGTGTGAATGGGCTCCCCGGTCTTGAAATGCCGGAAGCGGACTTCGCCGCGCCAACTGCCGTCCCGCACCAGCACCGGAACGGCCACCGATTCGATTTGCTCGCGGTCGGCGGGCCAGAAGTAATCCAGGATGCGGGTCTGCCGCACTTCGTCCTCTGTTTCCA
>DATFZA010000245.1:0-5686 GCA_035314765.1 Bryobacteraceae bacterium | reverse complement strand
GCGTCTGGAGGAATATTACGCCTCTTACGTCGCTGGTATTTTCCGCACGGTACGATTCGGCGTGGCCGAAGCGCATGGGCGCGGTGAGATGATGGAGTTCAATTTCCTGTCAGAAAAGGGCGCCATCGAGCGCGCTGGCGGCCGCTACCGTGTACGTTTCGAAAAAATGTCAGCCGCGATCGCGGAATTGGCCAAAGAGCTTTTGGAAATTGAAGCTACCGGCGATGGCGCGCGCGCCGAGCGCTGGTTTGCGCGCTATGACAAAATGCCCGCCGAACTTCACGCGTCCCTGGACGCGGTTAAGAACGTGCCAGTCGATATTCAACCGCTGTATGACTGGCCGGTGCTGCCGCCGGCCGCGAAGTGATTGCGATAGGGCCTCATTTCCTAGGCGCCGCGGTCGGACACGGCCGAAACTTGCGTTCCGAGAACGACGAACTTAGAAAGCCCGTTCACAGACTCAACGCTGTCAGGATCGGTCGTGCTGATCGTAATAAGTTCCCGCCCGCGGGCATCGCGCCGAACGCCCAACCCGGTGCAACGGACCCTGCCAGGCTTGCGGATATGCGCTGTTGGCATCAAGGGTTTCAGTCGTGAAAACTGGAGCTTTGTCGATGAACGTGTGAGGCTGGTCATCCGCATCAACGAACTCGCACGCCACGAATCCAGGTTGAGAGGAATCCACAAAACCAGTGATCCGGACGGCAAGCTCTGCATGGGTTGTCATGCTCTTCCTTCCGTATTCGATGCCAATTCCATCGCGCCCTTCGTTCCGCCCCCATCCTGATCCTTATACTGCAACTGGAACAGCTTCCAATAAATTCCCCGCTGCGCCAGCAGTTCCTGATGCGTTCCACTTTCCCGCAACTGGCCGCGGTGCATAACCAAAATCCTATCGGCCCTCTGAATAGTCGAAAGGCGATGGGCGATGACGATGGAAGTGCGGCCTTCCACCAGTTTGGCCAGCGCGTCGCGAATGCGAAACTCGGTCTCCGTGTCGACGCTTGAAGTGGCTTCGTCCAGGATCAGATACCGCGGATTGTGCGCCAGAGCTCGGGCGAAACTGATAAGCTGCTTTTGCCCGGTCGAAAGCCCGCTACCGCGCTCGCGAACGGTGTAGCCGAAGCGCTCGGGAAGTCGCTCTACAAAGTCGAGCAGATTTACCCGGCCGGCCGCGGCGGCCACTTGTTCGTCGGATATGTCCGGCGTGCCCAGGCGGATATTGGCCGCCAACGTGCCGGTAAACAAATGCGGATCCTGCAAGACCACTCCAAACCGCTGCCGCAGTTCTCTCAGATCGAAGTCGCGAATATCCACGCCGCCAATCCGGATCGCCCCTTTTTGAATGTCGTAAAACCGCAGCAACAAGCTCGTCAGCGTAGTCTTGCCGGCGCCGGTATGGCCGACCACAGCCACCGTCTCGCCTGGCTCGATCCGGAAGCTCACGTCGCGCAGCACCCAGTCTTGGTCCTTGTAGGCGAACCAGACGCGATCGAATTCGACGGCCGAGGGAGCTTGAGGAAACGGTCTTGGCTGCGCTGGCGATTGAATCAGCGATGGCGTGTCCAGTAACTTGAATACCCGGTCACCGGCCGCCATGGCCGATTGCATAATATTGTATTTTTCGCTCAAATCCTGAATTGGGCGGAAAAATCGCAATCCATATTGGAAAAATGCCACCAGCACGCCCAAGGAAAGAGCGCCGGCGCGAATGCGGAAACCTCCGTATGCCAGCAGCGAGGCCAGCGCCAGCATGCTGAGAAACTCGACCACCGGATAAAACCAGCCATAGGCGATAATGGTGTCCTTAAAAGCCTCCATATGATCGCGATTGATGCGTTCAAACTCGGTGCGGCTGCGGTCTTCGCGATTAAACAACTGCAGCACCGCGATCCCGTTGATGTGCTCCTGCAGATAGGCATTGATGCGGGCAATGGCCAGGCGAATCCGCCGGTAACTCTGCTGCACCGTGTTGCGGAATCGGACGGTCACCCAAATCACGAACGGCATGACCGCCAGCAGAAGCCCCGTCATGCCGGGACTGAGCTGAAACAAGGTAAGGATCACCAGGCTGAGCATCAGCACGTCGCCCAAAATCATGAGCAGACCCGAGGAAAAGAGTTCATTCAGCGCGTCCACATCGGTAGTCACTCGCGTTACTAATCGGCCCACGGGATTCTTGTCGTAATAAGCCGGATCCAGCCGCTGGAGCTGCGCCATCAACTGCCGCCGCAGGTCGAACATCGCCTTCTGCCCGGTCCATTGCATCATGTAGCTTTCCGCAAAATCGCACAGCAGCGCGGCGAAAATAGTGAAGAGATAGATCAGCGAAATCTGGCCCAGCCCGGCATACGGGTCCAGCGAAAGATAGCGGTCGAGCGGAGTGTGCAGTTGCGAGGCGTTAGGCGCCAGATAGCGGTCGATCGCGATTTTGGTCAGCATCGGTCCCGCGATCTGAAATCCGGCATTCAGAAACAGGAAAACCAGCGCCACCAAAACCACTTTGGCGTATGGCCGCAGATACCCTAGCAGCCGGCTCATCAGCCGGCTGTCATAGGCTTTACCGAGGACCTCTTCTTCCACTTATCTTCAGTGTACGGGACCGAAAATAGCCAAGCGCGAACAGCGCCACTCCCGACAGAACCTCCGGCGACGGTTCCGGCGTGGCGCTGACCGGTCCCGCATTCAAACTGACATCGGCGATGCCGTATGTGTCGCCGTTTGTCGGCCCAGCTCCAAAAAACCAGTCCCCCAAAATGTACAGTCCTGTCAGATTGGAGAGTGCCGAGGAAAGCTGTGCTTCCGTGGCAGCCGCGCCAATCGCTCCGGTACCGGGGTCGGAGATCTTCCAGGAGCCGTCGGCATTCAATGGAATGGTATCGGTGGCAAAAACGCTGGCGGGCACGGGAACGAATCCTGTGTACACCAGGATAAGGCTCCCACTGGCCAGAGCAACGGGCGGCGGCTCCGGGCTATTCATCGAATCGTCAAACTGGTCCAAGCGGGCGATGTCGAACACAAATGTGCCACCCAACGCCGCCAACTGGTCTCCGAGAAACGCTGGGCCGGCCCGAAAGTACTGCCAGCCCTCGTCGGGATCCTGAGCGGAGATGTAAGGGCTCGCGCTACCGGCCGCTGGATTATATATTACCGGAAAAGATCCGCCGAAAGCTCGATTGAACTCCGGCTCTCCATTGTCTACAAAACTGTAGGAATCCCAGCCTTCTGTACCCGAGGCGAATGTACTCGTGGCCAGTGTCCCGGCGCCCGCGGCTGAAGCCAGCCAAACCGCCGCCAAAATCGCGCAATTATAGTGATAACGAAGCTGATGCAACACTTTCTCCCTGTGGGCTCCGAACGGAAGCCTCTATGCGGGGGAAGTGCAGTCCCCAAGTGTAGCGGGAAGAAGCCGCGTGAAGCAATCGGAAAACGCCGGTTTAGTCCCGCCGGTTCCAGAAGTACTGATAATCGTTCTTTCGCCCGATTGTCTTCACAGTGGGGAAGATCATGACACGGCGCTTGTACCTTGTTGTCGTCGGCATCCTTTCAATCGCGATTGGCTATGTTGCGTTCCGCCTGGTTCCAAAACCGTTGCCCGAGTTGTCCCGCCAGGAATTCCTTGCCGAAACTCGGGCAGGCCACGTTCGAAAAGTCACCGTCACGGACAGAGAACTCATCACCGGAGAAAGTTCCACTCGTGGTCCTTTCAGAACCGCTATGAAACCGGGAGAGACGGAACTGTTGGACAAACTGCGCTCGCTCGAAGTAGAAATTGTATTTGAGAAATCCTCGGATGGACCTATCTAATCTAAATCGACTCCACTTGCTCCGCATGGCTCGGGAACGGACGCCCTATCATGAATTCGATGCGGCTCCATTACCAGGATGAACTCTTTGACGCTCAACTTATTCGCACGTTGTCGCACTGCTGCTATGGTGGCGCCGATTTGTTCGAATGTTTGCAGACGGCCCGCAACATTCCGGACAGGAACGTTGCTCGTTGGTTCACAGCGTGGATGGAGTTGGCCGAGCGGCTCCGGGCAGATGCCGAACAATGCCGCCAGCGCGGCCACACCGTCAGCGCGCGCAACGGCTTCCTGAGGGCCTCAAACTACTATCGCAATGCCTACATCTTCAAGTTCGGTGAGCCCTTGGATGGCGGATTGCGCCAGGCCTACGATCTGCATCGGCAGACTTTCCGCGACGCCATGGACTTGGCGGACCACGCGGTGGAAGAGGTCGGAATCCCGTACGAGAAGACGACGCTCCGCGGTTACTTCCTCCGGGCCGGCGCGAGCGCTCCTGGCCCAGCCCTGATCCTGAACGGCGGCTACGACAGCACCGCCGAAGAATGTTATTTCTGGAACGCAATCCCCGCCCTGAGCCGCGGCTATCATTGCCTGATTTTCGACGGACCCGGTCAAGGTTCCGCGCTCATTGACCAGGGACTGACATTTCGTCCCGATTGGGAAATGGTAATCCGGCCCGTTCTCGACTGGCTGTTGAACAGGCCGGAGGTCGATGGGCGGCGCATCGGGATTATCGGAGCGAGTTTCGGCGGTTACTTGGCTCTGCGCGCGGCCAGCGGGGAGCCGCGGCTGGCAGCGTGCATTGCAGACCCCGGACAGTACTCGCTGCTGGAAATCTTTCAATCGCGGATCCCGGCGTTCTTGGGCAAGAACTTACCGGAGCTGCGCGGCGTATCCGGCTTCCTGCTCAAAAAAATTCTCCAGCACAGGCTCAATCAGCCTACTGGCGGATGGGCCTTGCGGCGTGGGCTATGGGCGCATGGAGCGAACAATATCGCGGATTACCTGCGCCTGGCGGCCGAATACTCGCTGGCCGGGAGAACAGAACAAATTCAGTGCCCTACATTGATCTGCTTCGCGGAGGACGACGACCTCGCTGTCTCGGCCCAAAAGACATACGGCCTCCTCAAGTGCGAAAAGCAGTTTCTCACTTTTCGCCGGAGTGAGGGCGCCGGAGACCACTGTGAGGCTGGAGGACGATTGCTGTTCCACCAGAGAGTGTTCGACTGGCTGGACTCGCGGTTCCAAACAGGCCAAAATTGACGCCTCATCCAGGGCGCTTGAAACCCGCCTTCTCCACTGTGTTATCACCAGAGTACTGGTGCAAGAAATCTTTGCCGCCCTGGAACGCGGCGCCACGCTGCTCACCGCTGGCACACGCTTAGCGCGCCTCTTCCGCCACAAGTATGGCCGCTACCAGCAAGACCAGGCCCGCTCCGTCTGGCAAACGCCGGACATTCTCCCCTTCGACGCCTGGCTGAGACGCGCTTGGCGCGAATGGATCGCCGAAGGATCGGAGCGGCGCGTGCTGCTCAGCGCCGCGCAGGAAGCGGCGGTTTGGGAAACGATCATCCACACCGGCCACGGCGAAGATCTGCTGCGGATTCCGGAGACGGCGCGCGCCGCCGCCCAGGCTTGGAGCTTGGCGCAAGAGTATGGGATTCCGCTCAACGCCGGCATCGAGGCCAGCGAGGATTGCCAGGCGTTCCTCGGCTGGGCGAAGGAGTTTGAGCGCCGCTGCGACGGCGCTGGCTGGATTCAGGAGGCACGCCTCGCCGACCTGCGGCTGCAGCGCCCAACCAAAACGTTTCTTGCCGGGTTTGAGTCCTTCACGCCCCAACAGCGGGAGTTCCTCAATACGTTTGGCGATTGCTCGC
>DATFZA010000244.1:0-2231 GCA_035314765.1 Bryobacteraceae bacterium | reverse complement strand
GCTTGCCGGGCGTGACCGTCGGCGTAGATCAGTCCGGCGCGGGAGTAATCGGGGACGGCGTCGTTCTTGCGGCCGCCCTTTTCTTCCAGGTAGCCCGCGTTCAAAGAGGAGTTTGGGGTCGTCATTACGCAGTTTGAGCGCGGTCGACAAATCGGCGATGCCGTCGCCGTAGCGGTTCCAGTGGGCTAGCGCGACGCCGCGCGAACGGTAGGAATCGATATAGCTTTCTGGCGGCTGCTCCACGGTGAGATAGAGATCGAGGCCGCCGCGCGCTTCCAACAGGCGGATGGAGGCGGTGAAATCCTCGAGCGCGCCGGCGTAGTCCTCTTTGCCCAGCTTCGCCTTGCCGCGGCCGTAGAACGCCACGGCGTACTTGCCATGACGCTGAATGGCCTGCGTCTCCGCGCCGATCGCTTTGTCCCATTGCTCGGCTTCGCGGTAGAGACCGGCCAGCTCATGCCACATTTCCACGTCGCGCGGATTATCGGCGGTAATCTGCTCGTATTTTCGGATGCGCTCCTGGCCCGCAGCCTCGCTCGGAAGCGGCTGGGCTACGGCGGAGCATGCGAGAAGCGCGAAAACCAGAGGGGTAGTTCGCATGGAAAAGTCCTCCCTCCTGATTATCGGCAGACGCGCGCTAGACTGATGAGTAGTGGCTCCGAAGGTGCTGATTTCCGCGGGCGAAGCGTCGGGAGATCTCTACGCCAGCAGCCTGGTCCTGGCTTTGCGGCGGAGACACCCAGACATGGATTTCTTTGGCTGCACCGGCCCGCGGCTGCGCCACGCGGGAGTGCGGCAAATTGTCGATTCGGCCAGCTTGGGGGTGGTCGGGCTGGTGGAAGTGATCACGCACCTGCCTCGAATCCGGCGGGAGTTCCACAAGCTCTTGGACGCGGCGAAGCGCGAGCGGCCGGATGCGGCCATCCTGACCGATAGCGCCGGCTTTCATCTGCGCGTTGCCCGCCGTCTGCACGCCATGGGAATTCCGGTGATTTATCTGGTTGCCCCGCAGGTGTGGGCCTGGCGGCAATGGAGGCTCCCGCTGATGCGCCGGGTGCTCACCCGCTTGCTTTGCATCTTTCCTTTTGAACAGGGGTTCTTTCAGAAGCACGGTGTTCCTGCCACTTACATCGGGCATCCGCTGTCGCGCCTGGTGCGGGCGTCGGCTGGCCGCGCGGAACTCCGGCGGATTTGGGGAGTACCGGAAGACCGGTTCTTGATCGCGGTGTTGCCGGGGAGCAGGGAAGGGGAGATCGAACGTCACCGGCCCTATCTTGAAGATGCCATTAGCCGCATTCAGGCCGCCCTGCCCGGGAAATGCCAATTTATTCTGGCCTTGCCGCCGGCTGCAAAAATGAAGGAACGGTTTTCCGGATCGTCCATCCAAGTAAAAGAAGGTCAGACTTGGGATATCCTTGCCTCGGCCGACGTAGCGTTGGCGGCCAGCGGGACGGTGACTGTGGAGGCGTGCCTGCTGGGAACTCCGATGGTGACGTTTTACCGGGTGAATCGCCTGACTTGGATGCTGGGAAGGTCCTTAGTCCGAGTACCTTTTTTTTCCATGGTTAACCTAATCGCCGGCCGTAAAGTGGTCTCCGAGCTGATTCAGGACGAGATGACGGGAGAACGGCTGGCAGCGGAGGTGATCGCGCTTTTGAACGACGCGCCGCGCCGGGCGGCGATGCGAGGCGACCTGGCCGAGGTGTCCGCCCTGCTGGCCACGAAGGAAGACCCCATGGAGAAGGCGGCCGTAGTGGTAGAGGAGTTGTTGTCAGAGGACTGGTCTCAGGAAATGGTACATGTTTAGTACAGTTGGTCGAACGTTATCCTGTCTGGCCGCTGCCGTGGCGGTGCTTGTGACTGCGCTGGTCGCGGTCAACGGTGTCGCGGTCCAAGGCGCGGAGGACAAAGTCGACCGCCGGGCTTCGGCAATTGACGTTCAGCACTACGTCATTGACGCCGAGGTCAACCCGCACACGCAGGCCCTCACGGCGACCGTGCTAGTGCGCTTTGCGGCGCTGGATGGCAATGTTTCTTCCGCTTCTTTTGAGCTGAACAACGCCCTCACCATTTCCAAGGTTGTGGACGAGTCCGGACGGCAAATAGCGGTCTCGCGCAATTCGCAGGATTCCAGCTTGCGTTTGACCTTTCCCGAGCCATTGCTCAAAGGCAAAGCCACAACGCTGCTATTTGTCTATGACGGACGGCTGACCGGCACGGAGGATTCGCCG
>DATFZA010000243.1:0-5548 GCA_035314765.1 Bryobacteraceae bacterium | reverse complement strand
TCTGCCGCAGTAACAGAAATGTCATGTAGACAGCACCAGCTGGCGAGAGTTCAGCCTGCTCTGGCCGATTGGAGAGGCCAGTTGGAAAGGCTAACAGATGAGTAAGTTCTCCGTAGAACGAAGCACGGAGAAGCCTGACCTGGGTAGCATTTGTGCCGGTGAACCGCTGAGTACCCAGCGCAACGTCGACGCCCGTACCTATTCGGTTTACTGCCGAGGCAACGTCAGCTAGTTGTACTGGAGCGTGCTTCTGCTGCAAAAAGGCCAAATGCGCTCCAACCATCCGCTGCATCAGGGACGGCGGTAATGCGCCGCCGAGCGTCCGGGAGTAGATGTCTTCAAATAATAGAGTCGCCGAAGATGTATCTACTGCATTCTGGGCTTCTTTGTCGAGTTCCGAGTATGGATTCCCTGGTGCAGCATTAAGCATAGTGCTCACCACCATGATGAAACTGAAAGTGATTGCACGCATAAACTCTGAGAGCTCCCTTCACTGGTTTTGATTACCACTTGTAGGGGCGCGCATGGCATCGCGTCCCATTCTTCGCGCCTGGATGCGGTTCTATTTCAAACCATTTGGTTTGCATTGTCCGTCGCTCGTCGTAGGGCGGAGTGAAAATATCGACGACTTGCGAGCGCAGCTTCGCGTGAACCGCGTGAATGTTCCTTTTGTTTGATGTAAGTGTGCTGGTCATACCGGCCGTCAAATCTCCCGAACGGTCTAGTCTAACGATCGCCTCGCCGCCCGAGAGGGATTCCTCTATATCGTATTCGTCAATTGAAAGCTGACCAGTTGCGCAAGTGAGAACACCAGTCATCTGGGGATGATCGTGAGGTGGAATGATCTCGCCTTCATCGAAGGATATTAGCGAGATCTGAAACGCAACGCTGTGTCGCGCCTCAGTTATTGAGGGAAAACCTCGAGGCCCGCGGCTCGTTCGCTCAGGCCATGGAATTGTTTGATATTGTAGGCCTTGCGCAAGTTTCGCGATGCGATCGACGTAAGACACCTGATTCCAAATCGACGTGCGAGAAACCTCCTCGGCAGCGGCGCCTACTCGATCGACGAGGGCCTGCCAGTCCAACTGCTCGGCACGGCACGGTTTGACGGTTGCGCAAAGTGCCGGAACCCACAGTGCGAACTGGACAAATACCGTTCCGGGGACAGAGAAGATTTCGCGCCGCGTGTATTCTTTCATGAACAAACCAGACGTGTTCTCATAGACTGAATAGCCTCATAGTGACAATTAAGCTGGCCCAAAGTCTTGCCGTCAAGAATTATCATCTTTGGCGCCAGGATCCTCATCATCCATCTGCGGGATTGGAGACGGCTTACTATTCATCTGGTGGGTCATCAAGGGACGGATAGGCGTCTGGATAAGCTTCGCGGTAAGCCGGCGAGTAGCCTGGATCGCGATCACTTCCGGCCAATCCTTGCTCCAACTCTTCAATGGTCGGCAATATGCCCCTGAGGTCGTCGGGCAGCGTCTCCGTGACCCGGTATTCCGCCACGCCGATGGGCTTGCTGCTGTCGCGCAACGTATATTCAGCGATAATGGCCTTTTTCGACTTGCAGAGGATGAGGCCGATGCTCCGCTGGTGGTCGGGTTGGCGGAGCAGGTCGTCTACGGCTGATAAATAGAAGCTCATCTTGCCCGCATATTCGGGTTTGAATGATCCCATTTTCAGGTCGATAACAACAAAACAGCGGAGCTTGATATGGTAGAAAAGCAGATCGATCTTGAAGTCTTCGCCATCGACCTCGATTCGATATTGGCGGCCGACGAAAGCGAATCCGACGCCGAGCTCCAACAGAAACTTCTGAAGATGGTCCAGGAGCCCTGACTCAAGCTCCTTCTCGCGCGCGTGCTGGGAGAGGGTGAGAAAGTCGAAGTTGTAGGGGTCTTTGAGAACTTGCTGTGCTAGTTCTGATTGGGGTGCCGGCAGAGTCCGCGTGAAATTGGTCTGGGCTTTCCCCTGACGGCGGTAGAGGCCGCTTTCGATCTGATGGACCAAGACATTCCGGCTCCAACCATTCTCGATCGTTTGGCGGATGTACCATTCGCGCTCCGGGAGTGTTTTCACCAAATCAAGGATTCGGAGGTTGTGGCCCCATGGAATTTGTCCAACAACCTGTTGGACAAATGAGTGATCTGGCCAAGCCGAGGCAAACGCCCGCATATAGATCAGATTGGTTCGGGAAAACCCTTTCATTTCCGGGAATTCGTGGAGCAATTCAGAGGCGAGCCGGTCGATAACCTTGGCGCCCCAGCCTAATCGATCCTGGCGTTCGAGAATGTCACAGCCTATTCGCCAGTACAGCAAGATCAGTTCGTGATTGACCGCCAGTACCGCTTGAAGCTGCGCCCCGCGAATGCGTGCTTTGAGTTCTCGAAAAAAGGTATCGTAGCCCTCGGGAATCGTCGAGCCGCGAGCCGGCTTGGTTTGTCCTTTCTTCATGTATGGGCTCTTCTTGTCAAGGAACGATCATAGCTCCGATGGCTCCCGCCCCAGCCGCGCCCGCAGCGCTTTCTCGCCTTCCGCCATGGCCCAGCGGTGATTGGCCGAAAAGACCGGCTTCAACACAAAAGACAAATAGCGCAGCAGCGGCTTTTCAGCGCTAATCCGCCAGTCGTATGTGATATTGACGTGCTTCCCGTCTTGGGCGAAAGTCCAAATACCCGCGCCGTCAAAGTCCCCCCAGGCCTCGAGCGAAAAACCATAGGGCCGCCGGCTCTCCGTCACGCGAAAGCTCCAGCGCAGTGTGTACGGCAGCCAGCCGCGCGTGTGCAAGCTGACTACGCGCCCCACTCCCCGGGCGTCGCCGGGCTCGATTTCGGTCACCGAGAGGTACACCGACGGCCACCAGTTCACCAGATCCAGCGGGTCGCCGAGCACATCCGAAACCTGCTCGACTGTGCCCGCTACGCGCCAGTGCGTAATGAAGTGATACTCATTCGCGCTCATCGAATGCCTTGTAAACCTCCCGCTTGGATAAACCATACCGCCGCGCCACTTGTTTTAGCGCATCCATACGGGGCACGCCGTCCTGGATCAATGCATCCACAGCTTCCCGCACCGGTAAACCCTCCGGCGCTGCTTCGCCTTTGCCGACCAGGATGACGAATTCGCCCTTCACCGCCGGCCGCGCTGACAAAACCGATTTGACCTCCTCCGCGGTTCCACTGAGAAATTCCTCGTGAACCTTGGTGATCTCGCGCGCCAGCACCAAGGGCCGGAGCCCGAGCACCGCTTGCATATCCTCCAGCGTTTCCAAAATCCGGTGTGGGGCTTCATAAAAGACCGTGGTTTCCGTTAAGCCGCAGGCCTCCAGCACCCGCCGCCGCTGGCCGGACTTAACGGGTAAGAAGCCTCGAAAAGTGTACGCATCCGTGGCCAGCCCGGATGCACTGAGCGCCGCCAAAACCGCGGACGCTCCCGGAATTGGGGAAACCACTATGGACCTTTCCCGCGCCCGATGAACGAGCCGATAGCCGGGATCGGCAATCAGCGGCGTTCCGGCGTCGGAGACCAAGGCCAGATTCTCGCCCGCTTCGAGTAACCCTACCAATTCCTCGGCCCGCTCACGCTCATTGTGCTCGTGATAGCTGATCAACGGTTTGGAGATTCCATAGTGATTGAGCAGTTTGGCGGTTTGGCGTGTATCTTCACACGCGATCCGGTCTACCTCCTTGAGGATCCGCAGTGCGCGTAGCGTGATGTCCTCGAGATTGCCGATAGGCGTGGCTAGTACGTAGAGAGTTCCGCTCACTTGAGTTATACCGATCCCTCAGACTACGATAATCTTTGGCGCATCTGGAAAACATTGCGGTACCCGGCACCTACACCTGGGAGGCGCCCGGCAAGCCGCAAATCGTGCGATTGAGTCTGGACGTAGTCGACCGCATGCAACAGGATGTGATGCGCGGCTTCGGGGCGGTGCCGCGGCGGGGCGCCGAGGTGGGGGGAGTGCTGATCGGGTCCGTGGTGCAGGAAGAATCCGGCCGCCCGGTGATCCTGATTGACGACTACGAACTGGTTCCGATCGAGTATAAGCGCGGTCCTTCGTATTTGCTTTCCGCCGACGACTTGGCTGCGTTCGCGGCATTGGTGGAGCGCCTGCGCGCCGCTGGCGATCCGGCCTTTCAGCCGGTAGGCTTCTTCCGCAGCCACACGCGCGACGCGGTGTGCCTGGGCGAAGAGGATATCCAGCTCATCGACCAATTCTTCCCGCAACCGGACGCGGTCGTTCTTTGGATCCGGCCGTTCGCCACCAAGGTCGGAATTGCGGGATTTCTGTTTCGCGAGAACGGAGCGTTTCCGGAGGGCCCGCCGGCTCCCGATTTTCCCTTCCGGCGAAAGGACCTGGCTCCCGGCGAGGCCGCAGCCAGTGGCGCCCGCGCAGCCCGAAGAGGAGAAGCGCCGGCGCCGGACGTTTCGGTGATGCCGTCCGAGGCGTCGCCGGGACACCTCGAACAACCGCGCATCCCATCGCAACCCGCGCCATCCGCATCACCAAAGAGCTGGTACTGGCTGCCGCTATCGTTTTGCTTTCTCCTGCTCGGCGTGTTTCTCGGATTCCTCGCCGCTCTCAACTTCCAGCCACAACCGCCAGCCGTTTCAGAGTATTTCAGAGTGGGCTTGGCCGCTGAGAATTCCGGCGACGACGTTCACGTCAAATGGGACCGCCAGGCGCCCGCCATCCGCGCGGCGCAACGCGGTGTGCTGACCATCGAAGATGGGCACTACAGCAAGACTCTGGATTTGGATTCGAGCCAGCTTCAGAACGGCAGCGTGGTATACCGCCGCTCTTCCAACTCGGTGCATTTCCGGCTGCAGCTATTTACCGGGCCCAGGAATACGCTGATCGAAACGGTAGAGTGGCCGAACTAGAGAATCGGTCTCTCGCGGGCTTATTGCCAAGTATTTTGTTGTCGACGGCGTTATTTGAGGGCGGGCAGTGCAAGTTGACCCCTCTTACGTATCGCCAGTAAACCACCGGCGCATCCATTGCAGCCAATCGTTACCAGCATCCGGATTGCGAGATACGCCATCCCGGTTCCGCCATTTCTCCCGGATCACCAAAACAGAAACGGCGATCACCAGCGTGAAGCGAACCGCAATCACCGCCATGTCGGCAGTCTTGGCATAAGGCGTGGCGGAGAAGCTGACCAGCAGCAGGCATAGAAGAAAGAGCGCGATCGCCATGGCCTTCTTCCGCATACCTCCAGTATGCTTGACTATTGAGACCCTCCGCTATGCTAGTTGACGCTGCTCTCCCAGACTGCAAATGATAGACTCTCGCGCAGGAGACCAAATCCCGCACATGCAGGTTGATCCCGGCAGAACCATCGCGGAACTAAAGGAACTTCGAGCCCTCACCGCCGACGACGACGGCGCGCAGCGCCTGGCTTGGAGCGATACGTGGCTGAAAGCGCGGCAATGGTTCACATCCAAACTCGCCGGATTGCCCGTGGAGGATCACTATGATGCGGCCGGCAACCGCTGGATCACGCTAGCGGGAAAATCGGAAAGAGCGCTGCTGCTC
>DATFZA010000242.1:0-6729 GCA_035314765.1 Bryobacteraceae bacterium | reverse complement strand
TGGGCGACAGCCACATGGGCCTTCACGCGCGCCTGATGTCGCAGGCGCTGCGTAAGCTCACCGGAACCGTGGCCCGCACCAACACCTTGCTTATCTTTATTAACCAGATCCGGGAGAAGATCGGGGTGATGTTCGGGAATCCGGAGACCACCACCGGCGGCCGCGCCTTGAAGTTCTTCTCCTCCGTGCGGGTGGAGATTCGGCGCACGGCTTCCATTAAGGATGGCGACCAGGTAACCGGCAACCGCACCCGTATCAAGGTGGTGAAGAACAAGGTAGCGGCGCCGTTTCGGGAAGCCGAAGTGGACATCTTGTATGGCAAAGGCATCTCCAGGGCGGGAGATCTGCTGGATCTCGCGGTGACGCACGAGGTGATTGAAAAGAGCGGGGCCTGGTACAGCTACGGCGGGGAAAGGATCGGACAAGGCCGCGACAACGCCCGGACATATCTGGAAGAACATCCGGAGTTGTGCCTAAGAGCGGAGGCAGAGCTACGGCGCGAACTGGGAATTCCCGAGGCGTCAGGCGCCTCTGGCGTAGTCCAGGCCGCCCAGAGCGCCTGAAATCAGGGCTTCAGGCAGCCGTTTGTGCTCCGAAGCACGGTAAAATGGGGTCCAGAGGCGCCCCCACGCAAAAAAACCTTGTAAAAACGCAGTTTTCATGCGATTCTCCCTTTACATGGGCGTTGCGATTCCGTATCATTTAGTAGCAAAACATTTTAGGGCGCTTCTGTTTTGGAAACGCCCTGGCGCGAAGGCGCTTACAAACTACTAGGAGACGGAAATGGCAGTAGCAACCAAGATGACCCAGTCCGCCATCGTGAAGGAACTGGCAGACACAACTGAAATCGCCACTAAGACCGCGAAACACTTCATGACGGTTTTTGCCGAAATGGCTGTTCGCGAGACCAAGAAGAACGGCATGTTCGTAATTCCGGGAATCGGCCGCCTGGTGCGCGTGGAGCGCAAGGCCCGCGTCGGCCGCAATCCCGCAACCGGCGAAGCGATCAAGATCCCGGCCAAGAAAGTCGTGAAATTCCGCGTGGCCAAAGCGGTGAAAGACGCGATCGTACCGCCCAAGAAGAAGTAGAACTTCCTTCAGACAGCTCAAACCTAGCCAAGTGCTTTTCCCAACAGGATAGTGTGGGCCGCTAGTTCCGCCAAAGGTCTCGGCGGAAGGTCCCACACAACACTTGCTTACGCGCGCGGCTCGGGAGATCATTCTGAGCCGCGGTCGTAAGAGCCTCCGCTTCCAGCCTAGCCCCGAGCGTAAGCGAGGGGACCTCGTCCAGAAACCGCCCCGGAAGCAGTTTTCATCCCCCGTTGCGGCCAACGGCGCTGGGCGAGTCACGCGCCGAGCAAATAAAGTTTTCTCTTGCATTCTGAGCTATTTCCGCCGATCTCTCTGATCCCTGAGCCCGCCATTCCTTGCACCCGCCCGCTACACTCAAATCTAAGAGGCTCAGCTGATTCGTCGCAGCGGAGTCGACTAAAGCGCAGAAGTCCCCGGGCAACCCAGCGCAATGTTGGTGTCGGCGAACGTAGCCGCTTTTCGAGAAACGGCCCCTTGCCGTTGAGGGTTATTCAACGGACCATAGGAGGCCTCCCTCGGATTTTCTCCCCCGAAAAACGCGAGCGGGACAACTGCGCCCGCCCATTCGTGGGAGTAGTGTGTCTCTTTTACGGAACTCGCTCGCACAACGGAGCTTCGGGCGGCTTTGAGACTACGAGTTCCTTCCGAATTGGTGGGCCGCCCAGCCCTGTGCGAGCTTCTTGAGCGCTGGAGTTTCGATGAAATGGCGCGAATCGCAGGCGGTCGCGGGCTCCGGGTGATATTCTGGCTTCAGGATTCGGATGAATCTGCCTAACACTCTCACCTTGGCGCGCATCTTCCTGGTGCCGCTGCTGGTTGCCGCGCTGGTTCAACAGAATTTCTACTTCAGTTGGAACGGCCAGCGCATGCTCGCCAATGAGTTTCTAGCGCTGATCGTCTTCCTGGCCGCGGCCGCCACCGACCTCCTCGATGGCTACCTGGCGCGCCGCTGGGGCCAGGTGACTACCGTCGGCACGCTGCTCGACCCTATCGCCGACAAGCTACTGATCTCTTCGGCGCTGATCGCCTTAGTGGAAATTCATCGCGTGCCCGCTTGGATGGTCATTCTGATCGTAGGCCGCGAGTTCGCCGTCTCCGGCCTGCGAAGCATCGCCGCCGCGGAAGGCTATACCATTCACGCCAGCGAACTGGGCAAGACAAAAATGGCCATACAGGTATTAGCCATTTCACTGGTAATTATCGGCATCCACTATCCGGCCTGGAACCCCGCCGCCTTGATCTCAATGTGGGGCGCGCTCATATTCGCGATGTTGTCGGCCGTCGACTATTTCCGCAAGTTCTGGCGCAAAGTGGACGACAAGGTCAAGCTCCGGCGCCGCCGCGAACTCTTGCGTGCCGAGCGGGCACGCCAGCGAGCCGAACGCGCCGCGCGAGCCGAACTCAATCCGAAGGTAGGGTTACCACATTGAACCAGAAGTGCTCGATCGTGCGCACCATATCCCTGAACTCATCTAGCCTGTCTGGCTTGGTGATATAGCAGTTGGCGTGCAGGTTATAGGCTTTCTGAAGGTCCTGTTCTGCCCGCGACGTGCTCAGCACCATGACGGGAATCCGGCGCAGATCGGGGTCGGCTTTGATCTCTTGCAACAGCTCGCGTCCGTTCTTTTTGGGTAAGTTCAGGTCCAGCAGGATCAGATCGGGCCGTGGTGCTGTGGCAAATTCGCCGCGCCGCCAAAGAAAATCGCTGGCTTCCACTCCATCGCGGGTCACGTTCAGCTTCAAGTGATTGCCGGACGGGTGATGCCCAAAAGCCTCCTGCGTGAGTCGTATATCTCCCGGATTATCCTCCACGAGGAGAATCTCGATCGGATGGGAAGCGCGTGTAGCCATTCTTGTGAATCCTGGAGTTTAGCAATCGGGACCTCGGATTGCTATCAAACATACTACGAATATATTACACGTTAACCCGCGGTGCGATGAAACTTATTCCACCCACGGTTGACGAACGCGAGCCCAATTGGCACTCGCCGCAGTCAACTGCCAAAAGGAGCTTGACGATTCCTCGCAAGCCTTTTATAATCAATATTTAGCCCCCAAGCATGAGCGAGGGGATTGGAGGGGTCCGCTGAAGCCTAGCCCCGAGCGTAAGCGAGGGGTTCACCGGAGTCTAGCAGCCTTGTTTAAAGTACAAGCTCTACGCTCCCTCACGGTCGCGGCTCAGTAGATTGAGCATGTTACCGAGCCGCGACCGTGAGGGAGCGGTTTTGGACACGCTGCTAGCCCCGAGCGTAAGCGAGGGGATTCGAGGGGTCCGCCAGAGTCCAGCCCCGAGCGTAAGCGAAGGGTCGTCGTCTTGATTGAGAGAGGTACACATAGCCCGGCGTATACGAGGTGTCCGACGTTATGAAAGCGCGCGATCTCGACATACTTCACTCCATCGTTCAGTCTTACATCGAGACTGGGGAGCCGGTAGCCTCGCGCACCGTCTCCCGCAGCCGCGCCGACGGCCTGAGTGCGGCTTCGGTGCGCAATGTGATGGCCGATCTCTACGATGAAGGCTATCTGGCCCAGCCGCACACCTCGGCCGGCCGGATCCCCACCGAGAAGGCTTTCCGCAGCTACGTCCAAACGCTGGTGCGCGGGCGAATTCTGGCCGCCGAGTTGCAGCGCATCCGGCATGAGTTGGCGCAGATCTCGACCATTCAAGAACGCGTCGAGCGTTCCTCTCATCTGTTGACGGAAATGACGCGCAGCGTCGGAATTACCGCGGCGATTCCCACTTCGAGCCAGCAGCTCGACCAGATCGATCTGCTGCGGTTGGCCGACCAACGCGTGCTCATGATTGTGGCCACGCGAGACCATATGGTCCGGAACCGCGTGGTTTCTCTGGATGAGCCCATGGCTCAAGAGGAACTCTCCTCGATCCGCAACTACATCAACCAGAATTTTACCGGCTGGACATTGGCCGACATCCAGCGGGACTTGCGAGCCCGCCTGGAAGCCGAAAGCGCGGCCTATGACCGGATTCTGCGCAAGCTGACCATTTTGTGCGCCAAGGGCCTGCTCGACGTCGGGCTCACACCCGAGGTGCATTTGGGCGGGGCCAGCAATCTCGTGGGGCTCGATCTGCATTTGACACGCGAAAAAATGCGCGAGCTGTTCCAGTCTCTCGAAGAAAAGAAGCATATCCTGGATATTCTCGATCGTTTCCTCGAACAGCCCTCGGGCGAGGTTGCGGTCCACGTTGGGCTGGGGGAATCGGATCGGAGCATGAAGGAACTCGCCTTGATTGGCGTCACCGTGGCGCTGCCTGGCGGTCTTTCGGCGAAGTTCGCGGTGCTCGGGCCCATCCGCATGAACTATGAGAAGGTGATCTCCGCCGTTCTCCACATGGGACACGCCTTCCAGGAAACCCGGCACTAGAGGCTTGGCGGTTTCCACCACAACTTTGGACCTTTACACTGGAATTATGGATACTGTAGACACCCACCCGGAAAACGGTGTTCCGGAACAAGACCCGGCGGTGATCGAGACGCCGGAGGCAGTCCGGGCGGAGCGAGACCGGCTGCTGGAAGAAAAACTCGACCTCCAGGATCGACTGCTGCGCCGGACCGCCGAGTTCGATAACTTCCGGCGCCGGGCCGAACGCGAACGGTCCGAGATCGCCGAATACGCCAATACCGAGACTGTCCGCGCGCTGTTGCCCCTGCTCGACGACTTTGAACGCGCCCTGAAAGTGGACGTTCCCGAGTCCGAATATACACGCGGTATGGCGCTGATTCATCAGCGTTTGGCCGACTCGTTAAAGAAGTTGGGATTAGAGCCGATTGAGGCCGCAGGAAAGCTATTTGATCCCAACCTGCATCACGCCGTTGAAATGGTTGAGAGCACAGACCTGCCGGATCACACTATCCTAGAGGAATACCAGAAGGGTTATAACTTCCGTGGCCGGCTGCTCAGACCCGCAATGGTCAAAGTTGCGGTGAAGAAGTAGCGGTGAAGAAGTAGTGGTGAAATAAGTAGAGTCAGATGAACGCCACAAAACGCGATTACTACGAGGTACTGGGCGTGTCTCGGGAAGTGGACGAGCCCGGTCTCAAGGCTGCATACAAGAAACTCGCCTTGCTGTTCCACCCGGACCGCAATCCGAACAATCAGGAGGCCGAGGAGAAATTTAAAGAGGCCGCCGAAGCCTACAGCGTGCTCAGCAATCCGCAGAAGCGGGCCGCCTATGACCGCTATGGCCATCAGGGCGTGCCCGGCGCCGCGGGCGGCGTCGATCCCAACGCGTTCGGCGATTTCGGCGACATATTCGGCGATCTCTTTGGCTTTGGCGATTTGTTCGGCGGCCAACGCCGCGGAGGCCGCAATCGGGCCCAGCGGGGCGACGATCTTCGTTATGACCTGGAAATCGAGTTCGAAGACATTCTCAAAGGTTTGAGCGCTGAGATCCAGGTGCCGCGCATGGAGATGTGCGGCCGCTGTTCCGGCTCAGGCGCGGAAAAGACCGACGGGCTGGTAACCTGCCCCATGTGTCACGGGCGCGGCGAAGTTCTCTACCAGCAGAGTTTTCTCCAAATCCGCCGTACCTGCGGGCAGTGCAATGGGCGCGGGCAGATCATCCGCCGGCCCTGCCTTCAATGCAAAGGCGATGGCTATGTCCGCAACGAGCGCAAACTGAAGGTCAACATCCCGGCGGGCGTCGACAACGGCACTCGCCTGCGCCTGCAGAATGAAGGACAGCCAGGCGCCAATGGCGGGCCTCCCGGCGATCTCTACGTGATTGTCAAAGTCAAGGAACACCAGATCTTCGAGCGGGAGAACGACGATCTGCATTGCACCATCCCGGTAAACGTCGCTCAAGCTGCCCTGGGCACCGAGGTAGACCTGCTGACCTTCGACGGCCTGCAAAACGTCAGGATTCCGGAAGGCATCCAAAGCGGCGCCACAGTCAAGCTTCGGCATTTGGGTGTGCCTCGTCTCCAAGGCAGCGGCCGTGGCGACCTGTTCGTCCACGTAGATGTCCGCGTTCCGGGCAAGCTGACGCGTGAGCAGAAAAGACTGTTCGAGCAATTGCGGGAAACGTTGCCGGCCGAAAACGAACCGCACGAGAAAAGCATCCTCGACAAAGTCAAAGACTACTTCATGTAGCGTCGTTTGTGGGGCCGGCCGATTAGTAATCGGCCGCACTCTCGAAAATCGTCGGGCCAATCGCCCCAGGACACATCCGCGCTCGTCGTTGTGGGGCCGGTTATTAACCGGCGGCGGGTTAGAAACCGGGTTAGAAACCCGCCCGGGGCCGATTATTAATCGGCCGCAGGTTAAATAACCTGCCCCACAAGGCCACCGGGTCCCGCGATCACCACTCCGTCCAGTATCTCGACATAAAGAATCCTTAGATAAGGTCACTTCATCTTAGGTAGTAGGCGGGCAGGCGGCACGACAATGACTGCCGGGACCGATGTTTAAAAGGAGACTACAAATGGTTCGCAAACTGTTTTCGACCGACGACAACACCGCCACCGCCATTCTAAGGCTGGTGCTGGGAGTCGTCTTCTTCGCGCATGGCGCGCAGAAAATGTTGGGTTGGTTCGGAGGTTACGGCTTCGCTGGAACGATGGGTTTCTTTACGGGTACGATGCATATTCCGGCCCCGTTCGCCTTCCTGGCCATCGC
>DATFZA010000241.1:0-5734 GCA_035314765.1 Bryobacteraceae bacterium | reverse complement strand
CGACTGGCTCGGACTTAGTCTTGGCGACCACGCCGTCGTTGAGCGTTTTTTTCCACTCGGCTTCCGGCAGCTTCCAGTTGTTCTTGACGATATCGTGCGCTTTTTGATCTTTGTAGCCGGTCAGCAAGGCGATCACTTCTGCGGCGGTCTTGCCGCCGTAGAGCGGCTCAATCATGGGCTGCTGGATCGAAATGGTTCCGTCGGGCGCGCGTCCGTCGCTCCAGGATTCGAGATAATGCGCTTGCGGCACATGCCACTTCGACGCCAGGGCCGTCTCATCGGCATGCGAACCCAGATGAATGGAGTTCGCAACCTTCTTCAGGTTGGCCTCGAATTGCAAATCGGCTGGCGCGTTGAACACCGGATTGCCGCCCAGGATCACCAGCGTGCCGACCAGTCCCTGGCCCATCTCGCTGACCAGTTCCTTAAGGGCTGGAACGCAGGGCTGACGGCTGGTCTTGTAGAATGTGACCGTCTCGCCCACATTGCCGAGTAACTCGTTCAATTGCAGGGCAACGAGGTGAGTGTAAACATCCTGCCGCGGACCGGCGATCACTACCGATTTGCCTTTTTTCGCCTTCAGCTCCATGGCCAGCGCGTTCAGCCACTTGTCTCCGCCCACGACATTCAGACCGGCAACCGCGTTCAACAACTGGCTGGCGAACTCGGGAACGTCGGCGGTGCGCATGCGTTTGCGATGATCGGCCATGGCGCCGGTTATCGAATACTGGCTCTCCACCATGTACAGGCGGTTCATGGTGTCTTCTTCATTGGCCACACGGCGGCGCTTGGAGAACTGTTTGATCGGCAGAACCGTCGCCGTGTCCAGGCCCAGGAAATCGGAATCAAGCGAAACCACGACGTCGGCTTTGGAGAAGTCGTAGTGCGCGTGCATCGGCTCGCCAAACGCGATTTGCGTAGCGGCCAGCGGCTGGTCGCTATTGATCGGATCGTACTCGGTCCACTTCGCTTTCGGATACTTCTGAAGCGCCGCCGTCCGAACCGCGTCGAGCGAAGGGGAAGTGACGCGCTCGCTGAGGAAGCGAAGTCCCTCACCCTGCCCGAACTTGGCCGAAACGTCCTTGACGGCCCCGGTCCAAGCGTCCCAGGTGACTTTCTTGCCATCCTGCAAAACGTCGGTCGATCGATCCGGATCGTATAAATCGAGGACCGACGCCTGCGCAAACGCATTTGCCGCGCCCAAAGAGAATGGATGATCGGGATTGCCTTCGATCTTCGTCGGCCGGCCATCGTGGGTTTCGACGACCAGACCAGTGACGGCGCCGGCATGGGAAAAGGCCGTGGCGTAGTAGTATGCCTTGCCGGGAACATACCCCTCGATGCCCTTGCTCATGGGCAGGATGTGATGTTCCGGACGGCGGCAGGCGGTCAAGCCGGCTAAGCCGAACGAGGCACCCATCAGCTTGAGCAGCGTGCGCCGCGAAGCGCTATCGAGCATCTCGCTGGCGCCCTCAGGAAACTCCCGATGGACCCAGTTGCGAAAATCCTTGGTATCGGCTAGCTCGCCCAGGCTGCGCCAGTATTTCTTGCCGGTTGCGCCTGTCAGTTGAATCAGATCGGATGATTTCATCTTCATCGATGGCACCCCGAGCAGTTGGTGGGCGGATTGAGATGTTTAGCGGCAATGATCTCGCGTCCGATCTCAGCGGGATCGCGGTCGGGAACCCAATCGAGTTTGGTTACCAGTTCTGCCGGCCTCAGGTTGGGCGCGGGATTGCGATGGCAGTCCAGGCACCAGGCCATGTTGAGCGGCTTCTCTTCTTTCACTTCCACCATTTGGTCGATCCGTCCGTGGCAGCTCACGCAACTCACCCCGGCCGAAAGATGAACCTGGTGGTTGAAATAGACGTAATCTGGAAGCTTATGAATCTGCACCCACGGGATGGGTTGGCCGGTGGCATAGCTCTGCCGCACCTTCTCCAAGCGCGGACTGTCCGTTTTCACCTTGGTGTGGCAGTTCATGCACGTCTCGGTCGCCGGAACCGCGGCGTAAGCGGCTTTGTATACGGTCGAATGGCAGTAGTAGCAATCCATCCCCAAATTACCGGCGTGCGTCTTGTGGCTGTAGGGGACGGGCTGCTTCGGCTGATAACCGGTCTCAATCACAGTGGGATAACTGGCGTACGCGTACAAAGCTACGCCGCCCACCACGAGCAGACCGATTGCCGCTCCGGCCATCTTGACGTACTTGTCTGACGACTTAGGGAAGATCGCGGGCATGGATGTGTTTCTATGGACCTACACCAAACCAGACTAGGGCTGGAAGTATTATTTCTAGCAAAACCGTAACCGATATGCAAGGGGGGTAAAAATTCTTGTCTAGCCGTAATCTAGTGAGAGACACCAGACTTCGCCCCAGCCGCAATAGGGTCAGCCGCAAGCTCTTTGGGGACCTCAAGGTCAGGCCAAAGCTTATGATCTTGCACAATCTGTTTTTCGTGATTCTGGCCCTATCCGTTTACTTTGCGCTGTATCCCTACTTGCCTGATCGGGGGAAGGCCAATCTTTTCATTGTGTTGGGGAGCATCTACGTTCTGGCGGTGCTGGCGCTCGAGACCACCATCATGCCGTTGTACGTTTATGGTCCGCTTCGTCTCATGCTAAATGCCGACCAGGCCACGCAGCAAGGCGATCGGGAGCATGAATTGATTGAAGATGCAGCCATCCTGGGCGACGAAATCGGGCAGATCATGCGCTCGCGCAACGCGACTGTCATCGAGCTACGCAAGCACGAGGATGACTTGGAGCAAGCCCTGAGAAAACTGGAAGCGCAAGACCGGCTGGTCAGTCTCGGGCTGCTCAGCGCCAGTGTGGCGCACGAGCTAAACACCCCGCTCACCGTGCTGCAGGGATCGATCGAGAAGCTCACCGAGACTACCAAAGACCCTCAGACGTTGGAGCGCCTGGCGCGGATGCTGAGGGTCACGCAGCGGCTGCGCAAAATCAGCGAAAGCCTGGTGGATTTTGCGCGTGTACGGAAGAGCCAGATGGAGCCGGTGGCGTTGCGCCCACTGATCGACGAGGCTTGGAGTCTGGTGGCGATCGACGACAAAGCCGCCGAGGCCCAGTTTCTCAATTCAACCAACTCCGACGACGTGGTGACGGGCAACCCCGACCAGTTGATTCAGGTATTTGTGAATCTTCTGAGAAACGCTCTGTATGCGACGCCGTCATCGGGTAAAATTGACGTAAAGACGAAGAAGTTTACCAGAAATGCCAGACTTTGGATAGCGGCCACAGTGGAAGACACTGGGCCGGGCATTGCACCGGAGGTGTTACCGGAAATCTTTGAGGCGTTTGTGTCCACCCGGCTGGACGCGAGGGGAACGGGTCTGGGATTGACCGTTGCCGAAGGGATTGTACATCAGCATGGAGGAACAATTTCGGCCTCCAACCGGCCGGGCGGCGGCGCATGTTTGGAAGTAGCCCTGCCGGCTGCCGGAGTGAACGAGAGGGGCTCGACGAACCATGAGAAGCGGAATGGATAGCGCTCCCGAGCAACCGCCAATGACCGACGGCCAGGTCGACTTGGCGATTCTGGACGACGACCCCGATTTCCGCACCTATTTGGAAGACGCCCTGCGCGATGACACACAGTACGCCGTGCGCGCCTACGGGCGCCCGGAAGACCTGTTCGCCGCCTGCGAGCACCGCGTACCCGACATCGTTCTGCTGGACATGAAGATGGGAGAGCACACCGGGGATAAGGTGCTGGAGCAGTTGCAAGCCAACTGGGCTGGATTGTGCGTGATCATCATCACCGGTTATCCGTCGTTTGAAGACATGCGCGCGACGTTTAAGCTGAAGGTGTTCGACTATATCGCCAAGCCGTTCAGCCTGGCTCAATTGCGGATGACGCTGCAAAACGCGGTACAAAAATTCGGCTTCGGACGCGCGCCGCACGATAAGCTGCGCGCGCGCCTGGGCCACCGCATCAAGATGCTACGCGTGGAGCGGGACTGGTCCCTCAAGGAACTGGCCGCGTTCACCAAGCTCAGCGTCTCGCAAATCAGCTCCATTGAGCGCGGCGCCAACCTCCCGAGCATGGAAAGCCTGCTGGCGCTCGCGCGCGCCTTTGACAAAAAACCGTCGGAGATTCTCGCCTACATTGATTTCTAGCTCCTCCACTCTCGAACTGGTCGGGTCTTTTGTTCCGGCGGACGATGACCTGGCCGCCAAGAGTCAGGAACTCATCCTGTCGATGCTGCGGCACACGGACGCGCCGTTCTCCCGCAAGCAGTTCAAGCCCGGCCACATCACGTGCACCGCCGTAGTGCTGAGCCCCGACGCCACAAGGGTTTTGCTGATGTACCATCACCGCCACGCACGTTGGCTGCTTCCGGGAGGTCACGTGGAGAACGAGGATGCGACGCTTGCCGTGACCGCGCGGCGGGAAGCGAATGAGGAGACGGGAGTCCTGCTAGCGCCTTCGACCAGCGCGCGGTTGGTCGGCATGGATGTGCACGGAATTCCGGCGAAGAAGCGGGAGCCGTTTCATTTGCATCATGATTTGATTTTTGCTTTACGGGCCGAGTCGGAGCATTTTCATGTGACCGATGAAGCGCCACGCATCGCCTGGTGCAGGCCGGAGGAGTTTGTGCGATTTGACGTGCCCTTGAGCATCGCGCGCAGCGCGGCGCGCGCGCTCGAGTATTTTGCGGAGGCGGGGCAGGGGAGCTTGGGGTTTTAGGGGGCGGGAGCTGATCCCCGAGCCCTTGTGATTCGGGGCGTAATCGAATTCGAGCCAGCTGTGTCCCCGTCCGCTGCGATATGAGTCACTGGGATTCTGCTCCGAGGGGCGCAACGAAACGTCGCCCGCAAGGCTGTGGTCTCTTGACAACTACTGCCTTTCGCCTTTCATTTCCGCGCCGCCTTGATACAAGACGAGATGTGTCACCTTGCCGGACGAGTCCTTGACAAACTCGATTTGCGCAGTGACGACTTTCAGAAAAAACTTGGTCTCCGATTCGGCGAAGATCGGAAATTTCGGCTGCCCCGTGGCCTGGGCACTCAATTGGCCGTTCTCGATGGTAATGGCAATGTCAAAGCCCGGCCGCAGTTGGTACGTTCCCGTATAAGACGCAAGGATCGCGGGGGCGACGGCGACCTCTTTCTGTTCGGGTGGAACGTCGACCTCACTGGACTTGCGTACAGCCGTCACGTCGCGGCCACCTTGATGCAGCACCAAGCCGGTGACTTCGCCTTGCGGATTGCTGGTGAACTCGATCTCGGCATCGACAACCTTCGGAAAAAAGCGTGTTTCCGACTTTGCGAACAGCGGGACCCGGCCTTGTCCGGTCAATTGGCTGATCAGTTGCCCGTCTTTCAGCATGATCCACATTTTCACGGCGGGAGTCATCTCATAGGTGCCGGCGTAGCGCGAAAGAATCTCAGGCGATAGAGTAATCTCTTTGCGCTCCGATGGCAGCTCCACCGTTTCCCCACGGGCTAGCGCGCCTAATTTGGCCGCGATATCGTTCACGGCCTGTCCATTCAGATTGGCGAGCGCGACCACGGTTACCTTATCGCCGCGATAGTAAACCAAATCGGTATTGAAGCCTTCTATACCGCCGCCGTGCTCGATCATCTTGCCGTCCTTTACAGTGTGCACGACCACGCCGAGAGCGTAATCGTCCTTGAACGGTGTCGTCATCTTCTCCAGCGATGACGGGGACAGAATCTTTCCTCCAAAAAGTCCCTTTTCCCAGCGCAA
>DATFZA010000240.1:0-3285 GCA_035314765.1 Bryobacteraceae bacterium | reverse complement strand
CGAGCGCTGCAGCTCTGGCAGCAGTCCTTGGAAATCAAGGAGCGCATCGGCGATGTGCAAGGCAAAGCCGCCACGCTCGCGAATATGGCTTGGGCCGCCGGCCAAGCCGGCGACCAAGCCCGCCGCGATGAGCTCAACCGCCAGGCCGCTAAAGCGCTCGGCTCCGTGCGCGCCTACCTCGATCTGATCACCGTGCTCGGTAATCTGGGTACTTCGGCGCAAGGGGAACGGGAGATCTTCGCGGCGCAAGCAGCGTGGCTGGTGCTGATGGTGCAGCCGCCGGTGGATGCTGCCTCCAGAGTACTTGGCCTGTTGTTCCAGCTTGTTCCACAGGGCGATGCTCTGGAGCCATTGCTCGGCGCTGCGGCGACGATCGTCGTGGCCACGCGCGGCGAAAACCATCCGCAGAAGGAGAAGCTGCGGGATGGGGCCGCCAAACTGCTGTCAATCGCAGCCAGTAACGCCGGAATTGAAAGCGAGGAAGCGTTCGAGCCGTGGTTTGCAGAAAATCGGCTTAACGAGAGCACCCACGTTTTCCCTCGACTCCTAGCATTGTTAGAACAGCTCGTCGGGGACGGCTGGCTGTTTGACCGCGCGCCGCTACTGCAACGCAACGATTCCACCTCAGCCGGATAACGGAACGCGAGCCGGCGGCCCGCGATTGCGCGCCTACCGCGGGCGCTCCTCGCCAAGGCGCGCCGTAGCGGGCGTCTTCTTCTTCAGTTTTGGCGGCACCAATACCACCGGCACGCCGAACCAGGCGCTGCGAGCGATATCGATAACCAGTGCAATATCCGCGAAGCCCAAGTCGCCTTCCGCCTCAACGCACACCACTGGATTTGCGCGCCGGCTGAGTTCGGCGCGGAGCGCGGCGGGCAGCTCGTCTATTGACATCGTTCGGGCGTTCAGCCGAAGGTGGTCGCGCCTTACGGTAATAGTGACGGGTTCGTTCTGAGGGTCGGCCCGGAAGCTCTTCGGCATATCAGTGCGAACCCTTAAGCCGACGGAGTGCGGGTAGTATCCAAATTGCCATTCGTTCATCAGCACCATGGGAATCAGGGCCAGGCAGAGGGCAGTCCCACACGCAAGTCCAAGTCCGGAGAAGGCGGGGCGCGGTCCCATACTCGGATCTGACTCCGTTGGAACGGCAAAAGTTCCGCGACCACAATCTCAAGCATCGCGCGCAACTCGTGAAAAAATTGGAGAATGCTCGCGGCATCCCTCGAAGCGATTGTCGAAGATCAGCCCGCTAAAGCGAAGCGCCTTTTGACCGTGAACCCCCCCGCGATTGCGCGCCTACCGGGGGCGCTCCTCGCCAAGGCGCTTGGGCCGCCGGCAAGGCTGGTGACCTTGCGCGCAGCGATCAACTCAACCGCCAGGCCGCCAAGGCACTCGGCTCTGTGCACGCCTACCTCGATCTGATCACCGTGCTCGGTAATCTGGGCGCCGGGGCGCAACAGGGACGCGGCGCAAGCAGCCTGGCTGGCGGTGATGCTGCAGCCGCCGGTGGATGCTGCCGTGCGGGCGCTTGGCCTGCTCTTCCAGCTTGTTCCACAGGGGGATCCACTAGAGCCATTACTCGGCGCGGCAGCGACGATCATCGTGGACATACGCGGCGGAAACCATCCCCAGAAGGAGAAACTGCGGGATGGAGCCGCGAGACTGCTGTTGATCACCGCAGCGAGTATGCTTGTCTTGTGAAAATCATCGGGTTTGCCGCGGCCTCTCTGTTGACGGCTGCGCTGCTGCTTCCAATTCAATCAACCGCGGAGAAGGACGATCCCTTGGTCAATGGCTACGAGCCCAACTGGCGGAAAGAGGCCGTTAGCGCGGCGGCCGCAAGACAAGAACGGCGCCACCGCGCTTCATCGCGCCGTTCGCACTCGCTGCGCGGCCGCCGTAGCTTGTCTGCTCGAGGCGGGAAGGGATTTCTACGCCGTTTTACCTTGCGGTTCAAAACACCGGCCGAGGCGGAACGGGCTACAACGCTGCGAAAGAAGGTCAACGCGCCATCATCGCGAGCTTGATCAAGAGCGGAGCCAATCCGCAAATGAAGGCTGGCAAAGGCAAGTCCGTCCTGGATTGCGCCAGAAGCGCTTGGCTCCGCGAACTGCTGGCCTAGCGCGGCGGTTGGCTTTCCATAACAACCCGCAGGATGCGGTTGATACGCGTTTGATAACCTCTGCCGTGGCCCTTGAGCCACTGGAGCACATCCGCGTCTAACCGGATCGTCAATTGCTTTTTTACAGGCGGCCAAGCGACCGTTGCCTTTTTCAGAAAGGACTTGTCGAGCGCTGGAATATCCGAGTAGTCAATCTCGCGGTCCTTCATCCGGTCAATCCGTGCCAAGTCGCTCTTGATAGATTTCTTGCTCACGTCGATTTCCCTTCCTCATAGATATGATGCGCGTCTCGCCCTCACGCGGAGCATGTGCGATTACAACCAACCTCCCATTGAGAAGGCCGAGAGTGATGAGCCGTTCTTCTCCGTAATCGAAGCGGTCATCCTCGAAGGTGACGCACTGCCCGGAAAACACCTGCTCCGCATCCTCAAACCTCAAACCATGTTTGGCGAAGTTGCTACGGTTCTTCGCTTTGTCCCACGCATACTTCATTTTGAATGTAACTCTTTTTGTAGTTACACGCAAGCTCGCCTAGAAATCCCCGATCGGCTGCCCCGGCGGCGCTTCCATCGGTTTCGGCACGCTGATCTCTTTCGGATTCGTCTCGTACTTCTTGATCTGCGCGACGCCGTACGCCTGGAAAGCCCGCAAATCCGCATCCGCGCTGGCCTGGCCCGCAAGCCACGTCTTCAGCCCCATCAATTTGTCGAACGCAATGGCCCTCACCTGAGCCGGCGTCGCTTCGTTGCCTGCCAGCGCCATCAAGTCATAAAGCACCACGCCGTCCACCGCGCGTTGCACCTGCGCGCCCAATCCCGCCGCCGGTTGCGCTTTCCACGTCGCGCTTAAGAGCCGGTCGATCACTTCTTCCAGCGCCGGCGAACCCCCGTCTTCAGAGTGATATTGCACCAGCCTGGCCGCGCGTTGCGGATGCAGGATCAGGCCGATCGTAATTCCCGCCGCCGCTTCCGCCGCGCCCACCGGATCGAAGGTCAGTCCCGTGCGGTTGTGAAAATCTTCCTGCGTGCGCGGATATCCGATCGCCCGCGGCGGTATCAGCGCCAGCACGCCCTCCGGCAGCGTCAGTGTGGAAGGTTGAATGGTGCGCAGCAAAGCATCCAGCGCTTTGCGCTGCTCCGCGCCGGGAATGCGTTCGGTAATTT
>DATFZA010000239.1:0-3142 GCA_035314765.1 Bryobacteraceae bacterium | reverse complement strand
GCACTGCCGGCAGATTTCGTCCACCTGCCGGATCAGCGCTTCGACTTCCGCCGTGGGCCCGTCGAGCTCCACGAGCAACAGCCCGCCACAGTCGGGGTAGTTGGCGTGCACGGCCGCTTCAGCGGCTTGGATGGCCAGATTGTCCATCATTTCAATCGCAGCCGGTAACATGCCCGCGGCGATGATCTCGCTCACCGCGGCCCCGGCCTCGCTTGTGGAACCAAAGGCGGCCAGCAGCGTCTGGATGCATTCGGCCCGTTTCACGATGCGCAGGATTACCTTCGTGGCGATACCCAGCGTGCCCTCGGAGCCGACGAACACGCCCGACAGATCGTAGCCCGGCGCGTCGAGCGTTCTGCCGCCCAAGTGCGCCACCGAACCGTCGGGCAACACCACCTCAAGTCCCAGCACGTGCGTAGTGGTAAATCCGTATTTCAGGCAGTGCGCTCCGCCGGAATTTTCCGCCACGTTTCCGCCGATACTGCAGATGGATTGCGAAGAGGGATCGGGCGCGTAGAAGTAGCCCTGGGCCGCAACCCGCTCGGTCACCTCCAGGTTGATCACGCCCGGTTCCACCACCACCCGCGCGTTCGGCAAGTCCACTTCGAGGATACGGTTCATGCGCGCCAGGCTGATCACCACCCCGTTTTTCACTGGTAAGGCCCCCCCGCTCAGTCCCGTGCCCGAACCACGCGCCACAAACGGAACCCGCTCGCGATGGCAAACACGCACGATTCCCTGGACCTCTTCAGTCGATCGGGGCAGCAGCACAGCCTGTGGCACAACGCGGAAATTCGTCAGCCCGTCACACTCGTAGGTCTTCAATTCTTCCTGCGACGTGATCAGGCCTCGGTCCCCGGTGATGGTACGGAACTCCTGGAGGATGCGGGCGTCCACGAATTTCTTCTTTTGGGTTTGCCCGCTCCTTTTCCGGGGCGCGGGTTTCCCGGGAGGCAGCGTAGCGCCTTGGTACCCAAACGTCAAACCGTGCAGGATGCCGATCTCCGCGACCGCCGGCATCATCAGCCGATGACGAAATTGAGGCCGACCGCAGTCTCGAGTGTGCGGCTCGCTGCGTGCAGCGAGACCGACCAGGTTTGGTCCCCGACGATCCCATCGACTGGGACACCACCCCAGGACTGAAATGCTTCTACCGATGCCCTTGTATGAGGCCCGAAGTAGCCGTCGATCCCTTGCGGTGTCGTTCCCCACTCACCAGGAGCTCCGTTGGTAAGAACCGTCTGCAGGCTGCGGACGACATCACCGGAGGCCCCCTCTTGGAGAGTCGGCATTGGCCCACCATCTGGCAAGGCGTTCCAGGTCAGCGGACCGACGATACCGTCAACCACCAGGCCGGCACCCTGCTGAAACTCCTTTACTGCCGTTTCTACCTTGGCACTAAATATACCATCGACGGCGATTCCCTCGTCGGGTGTACGGCGCAATGCCCGCTCCAGACGCCGAACTACCTCACCCGTGGCGCCCGGACCTATGGTTGGTTGACCCGAATTCGGCATAATTTCCTTTCCATCTTACTGATTCTCCGAGCGTGCTGCAAATGAAGTTTGAAATGTCGCTGCGCGAACTATGTGGGCGCAACTTACCCTAAATTTTGGTTCCACTGATAGTGGAACCCGATCACACTGAGCCTTCGCCATTATTGCCTATGCCTTCAACCGGATGCCTTCCATGAAAGTCGCAGGTCTCCGATTTGGCTGAAAGTGATATCGGGTCCAAACGCGCCACGAAATACACGCGTTCGCCACCCATATGAGAATAAAAATTGCCGCATAACAAATTCCCGCCAAAGCATAAGCACCCATTTTGCGAAAAATGCCTGCGTTTTCGGCCGCCTTGGGACTATACCGAACAAAAACTTGATCACCTCTGTTCGCCCGTGCGTCCATCGTTTCGGGCGCTGAATCTTCGTTCCCGCCGATGCAAAATCGAGCCTCCATCATCGGAGGACCAACCTTTGTTTGTCGGATAAAATCCGTTGATTGTTCATTTTTCGCGATCCGGGCTCGCACGCGACAAGGGACGTAATCCGCCATTGCATCGACGCTTCGCATAACCTTGCCGTCATTCTCGAACAGTGCCATCGAGAAACTGCACGGGCGGGAATCTCCGCTTGCATGACACAGCCTTGCGAGTCATAAAAGACTTTTGTATGGACCGCGATCAACTACGAGCCATGCAGGCTCCCGTGAAACAGAGGTATCTTACCGATCCGGCGTCCGCGCTTTTGACCCTCCGGGCTGAAGGCACTCTTGGGGAGAACGCCACGTGCAGCATCGCGACAAACCGCGCCCTCGTAGCCGCCGGCCTCCACGCTGCTGCAGGTGGTAATGATTTGACGGCTTGCTCAGGTGACATGCTCTTACAAGCGCTTGTCGCCTGCGCCGGTGTGACCGTTGGCGCCGTCGCCACGGCTCTCGGCATTGAGCTACGCGGTGGCACTGTGACCGCGGAAGGCGATCTCGATTTCCGGGGTACCTTAGCCGTCGCGAAGGATGTCCCGGTCGGCTTCAAGCAGATCCGGATTCACATTTTGTTGAATACCGATGCGAGCTCCAGCCAGCGAGAGAAACTCCTGGCACTCACCGAGCGGTATTGCGTTGTTTATCAGACGCTTCTAAATGGCTCGAAAATAACTATGAGTCTTTAGCTGTCAGTTTTGGGACATAAACGTCGACAGCTTAACCAGTTGCCAAGAGTGAAAAAGCGCGGCGGAGCGGCTCGACCCTATCATTTCTACGGTGCATACCCACGATTCAACTCTAACCAGAAACATAAATGTCGGCCGCACGTTACGGGCTTGTCATCAAAGTTCCGTCGCCCGCACTCGTAGAGATGTGTGCCGCCGCAGGATTCAATTTTCGCGTTCACGTGAGGTTCCCGCAATTATTATCGTCCTCGATCTTTTGATGGCAGGAATAAAAGGGGGATTGTGATCGAAAAAACCGTATTCCTATAGAACCACGCGGCTGATACCCGCCCCGGCTCCTAAGAAACTAGAACGGCGGCGGTTATGGGAGTGACTTGGAATCCAAGTTGGCGGGCCTTACGCTGGAGGTTGCGGAGGGTACGTTCTTTAAAGAGCTTTTCATAAGCTTCCTGGCCGGTTTCGACGTAAGCCTTG